>NZ_JAGGPO010000025.1:0-114207 GCF_018613775.1 Arthrobacter sp. ISL-69 | reverse complement strand
CCGCGAGAACAACGGGACCTGGGCACTGGCCTGAAAGACAACCGCCCCACCTGCCAGGATCAGGAGAAGCCCACACGAGGCCCGCAAAGCCCTCACGGACGGTCACCGACCTGCGCGGAAGCCCCATCAGATCCCGTACGGTCAGACTCACACCGCTGCCATAAGAAGAAAACCAATGGCCAGCAGCCAAGAAGCCCACTAATTCAGCAGTCTCCTAGGCCGCAGGCGCTATCGCTTGGCGTACTGCGCCCAGGGAATATTCCAGTCGCCGTAGCCCTCGAGCGGCTCCACCGGCGGGGCGCCCGTATTAAGGGTCTGGACGACGTCGCCCGTCTTCATGTTGTTGAAGAACCAGGCCGCATCCGCCGGCAGCAGGCCGACGCAACCATGCGAGACGTTGACCCTGCCCACGTAGCTCCAGGCAGACTCCAGCGCCTGGTGGACGTAAACGCCGGACGAGGTCAGCCTGTTGGCGTATTCCACGGTCAGCGGCGGGTAGTAGCCCTTGTCACCGGGCTTGAGGCCGATGCTGCCGGCATTGAACTTCGAGTGGCGTTCCTGTTCCATGATCACGGCGTACCCGGTGGGTGAGAGCCACCCCGCGTCGCCCAGGGTCACGGGGGCGGTCTTCACGAGCTGGCCGTCAAAATACACGTTCATGGTTTTGGTGACGTCGTCGACGATGGCGACGCGCTGCGGGCCGACCTTGAAACTGACTTTCGTGTCGACGTTGCCGACCATCTTGTTCCCGAAATCCACACCGAACAGCTTCAGGTCCACAGTGACCTGGCTTCCGGAGGCCCAGAACGCCTCCGGCCGGATGCGCACGCGCTGGTCGGAATACCAGCGCCAGGCGACCGCCTGGCCCGAAGACGCAGTGACAGCAACGGCCTTCTCCATGGCTTCCTTGTTCAGGACCGGCTCGGAAAAGATGATTTCGATAGGCTGGCCCGAGCCCACGGTGGACCCGTTTTGCGGGTACACGGCGGCGTCGGCCTCGTTGGCCTTGGCCACCGTGGTGAACGTCTGGTTCTTCTTGGTTTCGCGGCCCGCCTGGTCCACGATCGTGAAGGCGTACTCGTAGCTGGCGTCGAACTCCAGCGGGTCCAGGGCGGTCCAGGTGGAACCGTCGGCGCTCAGGGTGCCCTTGACCGGCTCGCCCCCTGCAGTTGCCAGGACGACGTCCTTCACCGTCCCGTTGACTGCTTTGACGGAGGGCACGACGGCGGGGTTGACTCCCGCAGCGCCGTCCGTGGGGGTCACGCCGAGCTCCACGGCCTTGACGACCGGCGCAGCCAGCCCCGGTTCGTTGCGGACCGGGCTTGAAGACTCTGACTGGAAAACGGGCTCAGCCCAGCTGGGGGCCGTGGCAACGCCGATGCCGCCGGCAGCCACCGCTGCGCAGATGGCGGCGACGCCCAGTATCTTCATGGTTTTACGCTTGCGGACTTCAGTCATGACCTTCTCCATGTCCCCCGACAGGCCCGTGATTAGCCCCAGTACCGTGTGCAGTCTCGTTCAGCGTCCAGCACTGACCAGACGATTTTACCGTACTGCGGCGGGGTCAATTGGCGTACTGCGGCCAGGGGATGTTCCAATCACCGAATCCGTCGTAAAAGTTGGCGTTCTCACCCTCGGTGTTGACCACCTGGACGACGTCCCCGGTGGTCATGTTGTCGAAGACCCATTTGGCCGCGTCCGGGCCAAGTCCGATGCAGCCGTGCGAAAGGTTGGTCACGCCGATGTATGGCATCGCGGAGTCCGTGGCCTGGTGGATAAATTCACCGCTGGACGTGAGGCGGGTGGCGTAGTTAACGTCAAGCTCGCCGTAGTATGCCGGGTCGCCCGGCTTTAGCCCAATACTGGCGGCAGACATGTGCTCCACGCGGTACTTCTCCATGAACACGAGGAAGCCCCGGGCCGACGGGAACCGGGTGTCACCCATGGTGGCGGGCCAGGAGCCGGCAGGCTCGTCATTGACGTTCACCGAGAAGGTGTGGGCCGTGGCATCGGCCACGGCCACCTTCTTGTCGCCGATGTGGACGGTGACCTTCTTGTTGAAGTTTCCGATCTGGCCGTTGCCGAGGTCGACGCCGAAGAGCCGCATGTCCATGGTCACGGTGCTGTTGGCAGCCCAGAAATTCTCGGCCCGGTACCGGACCATGGTGTCGCTGAACCAGTGGAAGTCGCCCACCTGGCCGGACGTCGCGGAGACCTTGATGGCTTTCTCCACTGCGTCTTTGTTCAGCACGGGTTCGCTGAACGTGATCTGCAGCGGCTGCGCAACGCCCACCTTCATTCCATCCAGCGGATAAACGGCGGCATCCGCTTCATTCGCGGTTGAGACGGTGGTGAAAGTGCGGGTGGTGCTTGTCTTGCGGCCGGCCGCGTCGGTCACCACGAAGCTGTACGTGTAGCTGCTGTTGAACTGCAGGGGTCCGGCGGCTGACCAGCCTGTGCCGTCCGGGCTGAGGCTCCCCTCAATGGCTGCGCCGTCGACGCCCGTGAGGGCAACGCGTTCAACGGTTCCGTTGGTGACCTGCAGCGATACCGGTGCTGCCGGATTTACCTGCTGCGCGCCGTCGGCCGGCGACGCCGTCAGCTGCAAGGGGGCTACCACCGGTGCCGCGAGTCCCGGCGTCGTACGTTCGGCCGAGCCCGCCTCCGATTCAAAGGCGGCACGGCTGGCTCCCGGGGCCACGGCGGCGAAAAGGCCCCCGCCGGCGGCAAGCACGCAGACGGCGCCAAGCAGCAGGACTTTCCCGCCGGTCGTCCAGGGTTTCCGTGCCGTCACAGTTCAGGGACCGTTGCAATCATCATGGCCACAGCTTAGGCCAAAGTCCTTGGAGTTCTCGGGGAAACCCGCAACACTACAGTCACGCCGAAGGGCCCCGGCTTCTGTTCCGGGGCCCTTCTTCCATGGTGCTTGCCGCCGGCTTGCCGGCTGTGGCTTTTAGTAGCGGTAGTGGTCCGGCTTGTACGGACCGGCGACGTCCAAGTCCAGGTACGAGGCCTGCTCCTTGGACAGTTCCGTCAGCTCGACTCCCAGCGCGTCCAGGTGCAGCCTGGCAACCTTCTCGTCAAGGATCTTCGGCAGTACGTAAACCTGCTTCTCGTACTCCCGCTCACCCTCGGGCTGGTCCCGCTTGGTGAACAGTTCAATCTGCGCAATCGTCTGGTTCGCGAAGGAGTTGCTCATCACGAAGGACGGGTGGCCGGTGGCGTTGCCCAGGTTCAGGAGGCGGCCTTCCGAGAGGACGATGATGGAGCGACTGCCCTTTCCCGTGTCGGGGTCTGCATCAAAAACCCATTCGTGCACCTGCGGTTTGATTTCCACCTTCTTGATGCCCGGAATCCGTGCCAGCCCGGCCATGTCGATTTCGTTGTCGAAGTGGCCGATGTTGCCCACGATTGCCTTGTCGCGCATGCCGGCCATGTGCTCGGCCATGATGACGTCCTTGTTCCCGGTGGTGGTGATGAAGATGTGGCCCTCGCTGAGGACGCTCTCCAGCGTCGCTACCTGGTAGCCGTCCATGGCCGCCTGCAGCGCGCAGATCGGATCGATTTCCGTGACAATCACGCGGGAGCCCTGCCCGCGGAAGGCTTCCGCCGCGCCCTTGCCCACATCACCATAACCGCAGACGACGGCGACCTTGCCGCCCATCAGGACGTCCGTGGCGCGGTTGATGCCGTCCGGCAGCGAGTGGCGGATGCCGTACTTGTTGTCGAACTTGCTCTTGGTCACCGAGTCGTTGACGTTGATCGCCGGGAAGAGCAGCTTGCCCTGCTCAGCCAGCTGGTAGAGGCGGTGCACGCCGGTGGTGGTCTCTTCCGTGACACCGAGCAGGCGGGAGCCGATGCGGGTCCACTTCTGCGGGTCCTGGGTGAGGGAGGCCGTCAGCACGTCAAGGAAGACGCGGCCCTCGTCGGACTCGTCCTCCGCTGCGGCCGGCACGGATCCGAGGGCTTCGAACTCGACCCCCTTGTGCACCAGCATGGTGGCGTCGCCGCCGTCGTCGAGGATCATGTTCGGGCCAAGGTCCGGGTTGCTGTCCGCGCCGGGCCAGGTGAGGATCTGCTCGGCGGTCCACCAGTATTCCTCGAGGGTCTCGCCCTTCCAAGCGAACACGGGGACACCCTGCGGGTCCTCAACCGTTCCCTTGCCCACCACAACGGCGGCTGCGGCTTCGTCCTGGGTGGAGAAGATGTTGCAGGAAGCCCAGCGGACCTCGGCGCCCAACGCGGTGAGGGTTTCGATCAGCACGGCGGTCTGGACCGTCATGTGGAGGGATCCGGCAATCCGGGCGCCCTTGAGCGGCTGGCTGGCACCGAACTCTTCGCGCAGGGACATGAGGCCGGGCATCTCGTGTTCCGCAAGGCGGATCTGGTGGCGGCCGGCCTCGGCCAGGGAGATGTCGGCAACCTTGAAGTCGAAAGTCATGTGAGTCCTTGTGTTGTATCCGGGGAGATTCTGGAACGGAGGGATGACGCGGCCCTTCGGCGAACTATGGGAAGTTCGGGTGCCGGGCGGGCGCGCGATGGGCCGGCCGGTCAGTTATTCGGCGCTGGCGGGGCCCGCCGCGGCGGAACTGGAGGATGCGGAACCGGACGCGGCGGAAGCGCGCCCGCCGTCGTGCTGGTCCGAAGATGCGGCGGTAGCGGCGGAAAGCAGTTCCGGCGGCAGGAGCAGCGGGATGCCGTCCTCGATGGCATAACGCAGCTTTTCCCCGGACTCACCGGCGGCGGTCGAGACGAGTTCATCGCCTTCCTGGACCAGCGTGGAGCCGGTAACGGGGCAACGCAGGACAGACAACAGGTCAGGACTGATCTTTGGCATAGTGGATGCTCCTGATGGGCGCCGCAGCAGGCGCACCGGTGGCCGATGGATTTGCAGCTTCCAGCGTACAAGCTTCCCGGCGGTGCCGCGCTTTAGGACGGACGCTGCTTAGGACGGTTCGCGGAGGATGCGCAGGTGCCCGCGTCGCGTGCCTTCCCCCACGGGAGGAGCCTCGAGCGCGGCGTGGGCGGACCGCTGGCCCGGCACTGTGTCCGCGGCGGACGGCCGCAGCGCCGCCTCCCGGACGGCGTTGGCGAGGGCCAAAAGGTCATCGGGGCCTGGCTGCGGCGGCGTTGCCGGCATGGCCAGGCGCAGGACTTCCCAGCCCCTCGGCACCGTCAGCGACCCGGCGTGCTGTTCGCACAAATCGTAACAATGCGGTTCCGCGTACGTGGCCAGCGGACCCAGAACAGCCGTGGAGTCCGCATATACGTACGTCAAAGTTGCCACCGCTGACTTGCGGCAGGCCGATCTTGAACATTGACGAATAGCACCCACGACATCACAGACTACTCCCCGTTTAAGGCGCCGCCGTGCATTACGGTCCGTGGCGCCGCAGGCAGTCCCGATGGCCCGTGTGGCGTTTCGGGTTATGTCGCGTATTTCATGCGGCGGGTTTAGAGTCAGTGTATGCAGCAATCGCACCACGTTCCGGGTTTTACGGTCCGGTTGGCTGACCCGGGAGCCGGCCAGCCGGCGGACAGCGCCACGCCCGCGGAAGCGGTCCGCGGGAAGAGCTTTCGAGAGCGCCGCAGGAACCGCCATGGCCGTGGCCTGCGCGGCGAACTGATGCTGCCCACCCTGCCCGGATACCGCACCCGCTCGGACCACTTCGACGAGATGGTCATGGACTCCGCCCAGCGTCTGCATGACATCTGGGGGAAGCCGCTGGACGGTGTCAGGTTTGCCGTTGACGAGATCCCGCAGGGCCTCGAACAGCTGGTTGCGGACCGGTCCCCCGCACCCATGGGCCTGTATGAACCCGCCACCGCCGATGAAGGTCCGGTGATCACGCTCTACCGCCGGGTCATCGAGAACGCCTGCTCCGGCCGGGAGGAGCTCCAGGACCTGGTGCACGACGTCGTGGTGGAACGCACCGCCGAAATGCTGGGGGTCGCTCCGGAGACACTGGACCCCGTCTACCGACGCCGCTACTAGCCTTCCGCTAGTAGCCCAGTTTTACCGCGACCTGCTCCTGGCCAGCTGCGCCGGGTGCCACTGCGGCCGTGGCGACGTCCGCGCGCCCTTCCTGCTCCAGCAGCACCGCGCCGTAAGCGGCGTCCCCGGATGCTGACACAACGTATCCGAGCACGGGTGCCCCGCCCACTTCGTCCGGCAGCTTAACGAGCGCCGTTGTACCGCCGGCAAGGTCTGCGGTGGCGGCTGCACGGAGCTTGCCGTCGGCCGTGATCGGCGTATAGGTGATCTTGGCCCGGTCATCGGGAGCCCCCAGGACCAGGTACCGCTCTCCGCTGCGCGGCACGGCGACCACATGCTGGCTGCCGAGCCTGGCTGACGACGGCGACCATGCGAAGTCCGTGGCGCTGTCCGACTTCAGCCCGCGGGTGACCCGGGCAGCAGCGGCAAACGAAACATCGGCGCTGGCTGCCACGGTGTACTGGCCGGCCGGGACACCGGCGAGGGAAACCTCGGTAACGGACCCGCCCTTGGCCGTAACCACGCCGCCGCCCGGCAGTGCCTTTTGGCCGTCGCGTCCATAGAGCCTGATTTCGACCACGGCATCGGCCGGACCGGGAACAGCAATCTGCAGGGCCGCTGCGGCGTCGGCAAAACCCTGTTTGGCAGCGAGGGCCCTGGCGGAAGCCGGATCCTGGATGTCCACCCCGGACATCACCTGCCGGGTTGCCGGGGCCGCTCCGGGCACAATGAAGTCCACGCCGCCCGGAGTGAGCCCCCGAAGGGTGCTTTGCTGGACGACGGCTGTGACCGGTCCTCCGGCGCTGCGTGCGTGGATACTCAGCTTCTCCTGATCCGGAACCAGCCCGGCCAGCACTATTGAACGGGTAGTCCCCGGTGCCACCAGGAGCCCCCTGCTGCCGGGCGCCTGAATCTGGCCCTGCGCGCCGTACAGGTCCAGGCTGACGGTGGCCGGGGTGCTGGAGGCGTTGCTGAGGTTCAGTACCGCGGTCCGGCCCAGCGCAGTGTTCGCGCCGACCAGCCACAGATCGTTGGCCGGCTGCTGACAGCCCGCGGCGGCCGAGCCCTGGAGGTCGCCGTCGGTGGCGGTGTAGCTCATGACGGCTCCGGCCGTGGCCTGCTGGTTACCCACGGCGTCCGCGCTCAGGACACTGACGGAGTCCACCGCCCGTTGGGACACGACGCCTACCAGCAGCGGGGCAGGCGCAGCCGCGGCGGTGGGCGTGCCGGGGTCCTTGGCGATTTCGGTGAGGGTGGTGCCGTTCAGCTCGGCCAGCCTGCTACCGGGCAGCACACCGGTATTGGTGCTCAGCACGGCGGCGTCGACCAAACTCCTGGCTGTGGCCGACTCCGGGCTGAACTGCGGGTCTGTGCCCACGGGAGTGCCTTCCAGAAGCCGGGCCGGGCCGGGGCAGATCCCCACATTGCTTCCCGCGGGGACCGCCGCCAGCGGCGCTTCGAGCTTGCGGCTGCCGGCGCTTTGCGGCGCCATCGACGCCGCCGCTACCAGGCTTCCCGCTGCGGCCACGATCACCACTGCGGAGGCGAGTCCGGCAACCGTTCCGCGGACGGATTTTCCGCGTCCGGTGAACCGCTTCAGGCGGGCGGCCGCCGGAGCGGGCACCGCTTCGTTGACCCCTGCGTCAGAGCCGTCCGCCGGGACGTCGGCACCCGCCGCGGCGGTCACGCCGTCCCGGCTTGCTTCCGGTACGCCGTCGTTCTCGTCCTTATGCATGCTGATGTTCCTTACGCAGGGAGCCTTCGTCCCGGGAGAGGCCGGTGTTCGGCCGGCGGGCAGGCATGGGGACGGCGAGCAGTACCGTCAGGCCGATGACCACTGCCTGGACGACAGCGGTCCACACCGCCCACTGGTTTTCGTAGCGGATGGTGAGCTGGCCGGCCTGGGCGGGGAGCGTGAATGCCTGGGACCAGCCGGACGTGGTGGATGTCAGGCGGCGGCCATCCATCCACGCGGACCATCCCGGATCGGCGCGTTCGGCGAGGACCACGAGCCGGCCTTCAGGTCCTTCCGGGACAGCGGCGTCAACGGATTCCAGGCCGGACGGGACGAGACCGATCGCGGCGCCGGAGCCGTCAACGATGCGTACCCGGTGGGCAACGTCCGCGGCGTCGATGACCGGCTGGTTCAGCGGGCTGATCCGCCAGAGCCAGCCGACGTTGGTCTGCCCCACAGCCACCAGCCCGGGCACGGCGTCCATCCGGCTCGCGGTCAGCTGCGCAGCGGTGTCCGAGGCCCGGAGGACAACGAATCCGGCTCCGAGGCGTTCCAGTTCCGGACGTGGGTCAACGCCCTGGCCGGCGACCACGGTGGCCACGACGCTGCGCAGGGCTGCCGTGACGGCGTCGTCATCCCTGACGGTTTCCGCGCCGGGGTCGCCCATGATGTTGCGGGCGGCCGCGATGGTGGACAGGCCGTCCAGGGTGGTGCCGGCGCCCCTCACGATGGAGGCATCAAAGGTGCCGTCCTCCACCGTGTCGATAACCAGCGTCCTTGCCTGCTCCGGCCCCTGGCCGCGGTCGATGGCCGTGGCGGGAAGAGTGCGGGCGGCCGTAGGAACGATCTGCCGGGGGGTTCCCAACGGTGAGGTTCCCACCGGTGCAGGCGCAGCCCCGGATGCTGACTGCAAAAGGTTCTGCGCGGCCCAGGCGGTCAAGCCGGCCACGGGTCCGGCGAGGAGCAGCACCATGGCAAGCACGGAGACTGACTTGAGGGCGATCCTGCGGGCGGCCGGGGCGGCGGCCGGCTGCTCAGCGAAGCAGAGCAGCCCGTCGGCCCCGATCAGGGCAGCGCCCAGCAGCGCGAATCCGGCTGCGGACACGGCAGGTCCCGTGAAAGGCGTGACGAGCATGTCGGCGCTGGCGCCGGTGGCGACGTGGCCGGCGAGCCAGCCGCCGGCGAGGATGATCAGTCCGGCTACCCACAAGGCGCGGGCCACACGGGTGCGCTTACCCGGGACAAACAGCGCCGCCGTCGCGAGGGCCAGGACCGGAGCCCCGACCAGCAGGGCCAGGAGCAAGGCCCACGGGACGGCGGATCCGTCGAACATCGGAAGGCCGGCCAGGCCGCCGTCGGTATCGAAATGGAGCGGCTGTCCCAGAATCTGCTGCCACAACGGCGCGCCATCAAAACCGAGCGGCACGCCGGGGTCTGCCAGCAGCGCCCGGGGACGGTCAAGCACGGAAACACCGAACGGAACGAAAAGTGCGGCGCTGGGAAACAGTGCCCACCATACAGTGCGGCCGCGCCTGCCCAGGAAGATTCCGGCCAGGACAACCACGAGGGCGGACGGAAGCAGCAGCGACGGTGCCGCTGCTGCCACAACGGCAAGTGCCAGGCCCGCCGCCGCAGCGGCCGTCCAGGACGGTGTCCCGTTGACACCCGGTTTGGTGGGAGGCTTTTCCGTGAACCGCCGGTCCCCTGCTTCGGGAACGGCAAAGCGTCCCTGACCGCGGGCGGTGCCGGTGGCACGCAGCAGCGCCAGTACCAGCAGCGGCACCATGATGTGCGCAACGAGTGCTCCCAGCCGCCCCTGGTTCAATGCGATCTGCAGGGCGGGCGCGCCGCCCCACACGAGGGCTGCCACGAGGCGGAACCGCCGGCGCGTGGTCACGCCGCCGGCGGCGAACCACGCAGCGAGGCCGGACAGCGGCATGGCGAGTAGCAGAAGCCAGGCCAGGGCGCTGTTCGCGTCGCCTCCGCCGGCAAGGCCGAGGATCCACAGGAGGAAAGCGAAAGGGTCGCCGTGGCCGGGCAGTCCGGCGCCCAGCCCGATCCACCAGCCGGTGGCGTGGTACCAGATGTCCGAGACCTTTGAGGAGAGCGGAATCAGCGCTCCGCCGGAGACGGCTTCGGCGCGGAAAAATCCGGAGAGCCCAATCAGCGAGGCCGCCGCCGTCAGGAACACAGCGAGCAGGGCACCGCTGCCCACCCAGCCGCGGTCGGAGGTGGTCAGTGCGGCGAAATCGTCCGTGGAGTCACCGCTCGGCTGTTCGGCCAGCGGATCGGTCCTGGCGGCGTCCTCGGCCGAATCGTCGGCGCCCAGGGCTTCTATGAGGGAACGCCGGTGCGCCCAGACCTCACGCCGCGGGGTCTGGAGTCCTTTGATGACAGAGCGGCGGATCTTCCGGGTCCGTGCAGCTTCCCGGCGTCCGCGGATCACGGCACCGGGCCGGCCCAGTGCCACGAACGTCGCCACGAGCTGGGAGAATCCGTGGCCGGGGTCCTTGACGGCAATGCTCAGGACGAGCTTGAACAGGCTCCCGAGCAGCGCTCCCGCCGCGTGCAGCGGCACCTTCCACCACACGGCGTGCTTGAGGCGCAGGTGAACCTGGGCTTTGCGGGCGGCACTGGCGCTCCCCAGCGCATGCGGCCGGTGCGAAACGTGGAACATCCGTGCGGTCGGCACCACCACCACGCGGTGTCCGGCCAGCCGGTTGCGCCAGCAGAAGTCGACGTCGTCCCCGGTGCCGGGCAGTCCGGGGTCAAAGCCGCCCAGTTCTTCCCAGACGTCCCGGCGCACCAGCATGCCGGCGGAGTTGACCGCAAAGGTATCGCTGCGGCCGTCGTACTGCCCTTGGTCAAGTTCGTCCGCCTCGATAAGGGTCAGCCGCTCAGCCCAGCGGCTGGTGGAAAGCCCGACGTCGATCAGGCGGCGCCTGGCGTTCCAGTCCAGTTGCTTGCAGCCTGCCACTGTCACAGACGGTGCCCGCTCCACGGCATGGAGCAGTTCGGCGAGGGCCTCCGGGGCGGGTGCTGCATCGTCGTGCAGCAGCCAGACCCACTCCGTGTCGGCCCCGGGCCGGTCAGGATCCCAGGGGTCCAGGGCGGCCAGGCCGGCCTTGACCGCGTCCCCCATCCCGCTCCTCCCCTGCTGGAAGGTGGTGACATTGGCTTCGCCGAACGCGTCGTTAAGCAGAGCCACGGAATTGTCCCGCGAGCCGGTATCGACGCCGATAAAAGCGTCCACCGGACGGGTCTGCTCCGACAAAGCCGCCAGGGTCATGGGGAGATAGTCACCGCCGTTGTGGGCGACCACAACGGCGGTGACATGTACTACTTGAAGAATTAGACTGCCCGCTTCCTCAGCCGACGGCGCTCGCGCTCGGAGAGGCCTCCCCAAATGCCAAAGCGTTCGTCATTCGACAGCGCGTATTCCAGGCACTGTGAGCGAACGTTGCAGGCGCCGCAGACCTTCTTGGCGTCACGGGTGGAGCCTCCCTTTTCGGGGAAGAAAGCCTCCGGATCAGTCTGGGCGCACAGTGCGTCCGTCTGCCATCCAAGTTCGCCTTCGTCGTCGAAGTCCTGTTGGAAGGGAAGGCCGATCCAGACCGGCTGCGCGGTGGTTTCCGAATGAAGGGTCTGCAGTTCCATCGGAGGATCATGCAGATCATTGTCCTGGTCCGGGTTGCCAGCCAGCAGCGCCTCATGCGCTGCCAGGAAGGCCGTGGCCTGGTCCTGCACTGAATCGTTGGTGCTTTGGTTGTACCGCTCGGCAGCATCCGGATCGGCCGGATCTACATACCAATCGCTTGGCACGCCCCGCGAACGGTACTTTGCCGACGCTTGACCGGCGACGACGGCATCTTCATGGATACGCTCAACTTGCCCCATTATGGCGTCCCTCCTGATGTTGCTGCCTCTGCTGTGAATACCTGGACACTCGGTTGTGTGGCCTGTATTTGCGCAATGGCTTTCGATAACTAATTACACGTGTGTAAGTCGTTGGTAGTCAAGCGGCAGCGGGATAATAATCAACCCGGGACACAATCCGCCGCCACGCCACGCCCGGGGTTTTTTGGCCGACTCGCCGCAATCACCGCGATTTTGACAGCCTACTGACTAGTTTTCTGGGAATTTCCCGGGAATCCCGGGGCTTCCGTCCTCCGCGCTTCATTTAGGCTAACAAAGTTAGTTATCAGCACGTGTCGGAGATCACATGGGGCCGGACGCTGCGCCCCGGCCCCCAGGCTTCCTGCCCTGCCCTCGGACGCACCTCCCGCGCCCACGGGCACCGTGGCAAGATGTTGGCATGAGCATCCCCGCGATCGACTTGATGACTGCACTGCGTTCCGGCCACTCCACGTCCCCGCGACTGACCTGGTACGGACCTGACGCCGAGAGGGTGGAGCTGTCCGGCCGCGTTCTGGACAACTGGGTCGCCAAGACCAGCAACCTGCTGCAGGACGAACTCGACGCCGAACCCGGGATGCGGCTGCGGCTGGACCTTCCGGCGCACTGGAAGTCAGTGATCCTGGCCCTTGCCGCCTGGCAGCTTGGGATGGAGGTTGTGCTGGACTCCGGCGACGCCGAACTCCTCGCCACCCACTCACCGGAATCCGCCAACCAGGAGTCGGGGTTCGACGCCGTTATCGCAGTGCCGCTTCCGGCCCTGGCAATGCGCTGGCCCGGAGAGCTGCCGCCCGGCGTCGTTGACTTCGGCGCCGAGGTTCGCTCGCACGGTGACGTTTTTATGGCCCATGTCGATCCGGAAGCTTCCGGGCGGGCGGTCATGTCAGCAGCCGGCACGGCCCATGTGCACTCGGACCTGCTCACTGGCTTCGCGGCGGCCCACGACGCCGGAGTGCGGTTGCTGGTCCGCGCCGCGGACGGCCTCGAGGCTGCCCTGGTCCAGGCGCTGGGCGCCTGGCACAACGACGGTTCCGTTGTGCTTGTCCACCCTGACGTCAAGGTGACCGACAAGCTCCTCAGCGACGAACGCGTAAAGGGAGCATAGGCCCCGCTAGTTCATCCGGTCCGGGCTGGGGAGGTCCGGGTCCTTGAGCCTTGCTTCCGGCTCGCTGCCGGGAACGTGGACTGCGTGCTTGTTCTGGTGGTGGTGCAGCTCGATGATCTCGTGGTCGTGCGAGAATGCCGGCTCTTCGTCGAGTTCCTTGTTGAAGACGAGGAAGCGGTAAGCGAAGAAGCGCACCACCGTGGCCACCAGGATGCCGGCCACCCCGGCCAGGAACAGCATGTTCTTGTCCGTGATGCCGAAGGAATACTTGGCGAGGGCCGTGAACCCGGTGGAGATGCCGATACCGATGCCGTTGATCAGGATGAACATAAAGAACTCACGGATCACGTTGTCCTGGCGGCGATGCCGGAAGGTCCAGAAGCGGTTGGCGATCCAGGAGAAAATCGTAGCGACCGTAGCGCCCACAAATCTGGCTTTTGCTTCGCTGTCCGTCATCGGACCGTGCATCAGGTAGTAGGTCAGGCCGTTATCGATAACGAAGGCGACACCGCCGACGGCGCCGAACTTTGCCACCTCACGCCAGAAGAGTGAGGCGAGTCCGCGCAATCGTTCTGCAAGTGTGTAAATCATGACCCTCCATGGCCGTCTGAGATTTCAGGCCACAGGGCCAAGGACCCATTTTAGCCCGTAAAGCTGGGAGGAGTCCCGACAGCCCCGCAAGGCAGCGGGGTGCGGGCGCCGAAATGACGCAAAATCCGGGCCGAAACGATGCGAAAGCCCGGAACGCCCCCGCTCTTCTGTAGGCTGGCTCTTGTGACTTTTCCAGTAATCGGCGTAGTTGGCGGCGGCCAACTTGCCCGCATGATGGCCCCCGCCGCAACGGCCTTGGGCTTTGAACTCCGTGTCCTGGCCGAAGGCGAGGACGTATCCGCAGTCTCCGCTGTGCCGACGTCGCCGGTAGGTGACTACAAGGATCTTGACGCCCTGCTGGAGTTCTCCAGAGGGCTGGACGTCATGACGTTTGACCATGAACACGTCCCCAACGACCACCTGCGGGCGCTGCAAGAGGCCGGCGTCAATGTACAGCCCGGCCCGGACGCCCTGGTCCACGCGCAGGACAAGCTGGTGATGCGCGCGGCCATCGACCGGCTGGAGCTGCCGAACCCGGTGTGGGCCTCGGTTGCCGACGTCGACGCGCTGGTTGCCTTTGGCGAGGACACCGGCTGGCCGGTGGTGCTGAAGACACCCCGCGGCGGTTATGACGGCAAAGGCGTCCGCATCGTCGGGTCCGTAGCGGAAGCCGCGGACACCGCGGATTGGTTTGCGGCCATGACTCCGCTGCTGGCGGAGGCCAAGGTCGAGTTCAGCCGTGAGCTGTCTGCGCTCGTTGCCAGGACTCCGGACGGTGAATCACGCGCGTGGCCCGTTGTCCACACCATCCAGGTGGACGGCGTCTGCGACGAAGTGATTGCCCCTGCCCAGGACATCCCCCTCGAGGTGGCGGCAGCTGCCGAAGACGCAGCGATCCGCATCGCCAACGAACTCGGCGTCACCGGCGTCATGGCCGTGGAACTCTTCGAGACTCCTGGGGCTGGCTCCGGCTTCCTCATCAACGAACTCGCCATGCGTCCGCACAACACCGGCCACTGGACGCAGGACGGATCGGTGACGAGCCAGTTCGAGCAGCACCTGCGCGCAGTACTGAACCTGCCCCTCGGCGCCACGGACGCCCTGGGCCCGGTGGTAGTGATGAAGAATTTCCTCGGCGGCGAGAACCAGGAGCTGTACTCTGCCTTTCCGCAGGCCATGGCCACCGAACCCGCCGCGAAGATCCATTGCTACGGCAAATCGGTCCGGCCCGGCCGGAAGATCGGCCACGTCAACCTGGTGGGGGCCTCGGCCGCTGACGTTGATTCCGTCCGGCAGCGTGCCACGACCGTCGCCAGCATCATCCGTGACGGCCGGGCACCGGCCCGGACATCGCAAGACTCCGAGGAGACCGCATGAGCACACGCACAGCATCAATCCACGCCGCTGACACGGATTCAGCCGCGCCGATCGTGGGCCTCGTCATGGGGTCCGACTCGGACTGGCCGGTCATGGAAGCTGCGGCGGAGGCCCTGGCCGAATTCGGGATCCCCTTCGAAGCCGATGTGGTCTCGGCCCACCGGATGCCCACCGAAATGATCCGCTACGGCCAGACCGCCCACGAGCGCGGTCTGCGCGTCATCATCGCCGGAGCCGGCGGCGCGGCGCACCTGCCCGGCATGCTGGCTTCCGTGACCCCGCTGCCGGTCATCGGCGTTCCCGTCCCGCTGAAGACGCTCGACGGCATGGACTCGCTGCTGTCCATCGTCCAGATGCCCGCCGGCGTGCCGGTGGCCACCGTGTCGATCGCGGGCGCACGAAACGCCGGCCTGCTGGCCGTCCGGATGCTGGCCTCCGGGACGGACGACCTCGCCGTCCGCCTGCGCGGCGAGCTGATCGAATTCGCCCAGGAGCTCAACGACGTGGCAACCCGCAAGGGCGCGAACCTGCGCCACAAAGTCAGCGAAGTGTTCTCCGACGGCAACGTCGTTCTCCGGGGTAGCCGTTAGGAATCAAGCAGATGACCACCAGCCAATCCCGTCCCCAGGCCCCGCAGCAGGCGCTTACGGACCCCGTCCGTAACCCCGTGAACGCTCCGGCGCCCGTCAGGACGAAGCGTGCGTTTGTCCTGCTGCTGCTGACCCTGTTCGTCCCCGGGAGTGCCCAGATCGTGGCCGGCGACCGCAAACTGGGAAGGATCGCGCTGCGGGTGACACTCGCTGTCTGGAGCCTGGTGATCGTGGCACTGGTGCTGCTGCTGGCAAACCGCACCCTCCTCATCGGGATCCTCACCAACACGGTGGCTTCACTCCTGATCATCGTCATCCTCGTTGCCCTCGCCCTGGGCTGGGCAGCGCTGTTCGTCAACACGCTCAGGCTTATCCGGCCGGTCCTGCTGGCCCCCGGGATGCGGCCCATCGTCGGCGTCGCCCTGGTCCTGGCGATGGTGCTCAGCAGCGGCACCCTGGGCTATGCGGCCTACGTGCTGAACGTAAGCCGGAACGCGATCGACAGCATCTTCGCCGGAGGCCCGGCGATCGACCCGGTGGACGGCCGCTACAACTTCCTGATGATGGGCGGCGACGCCGGCGACGACCGCACGGGCCGCCGTCCGGACAGCCTCTCCGTCCTCAGCGTCGATGCCAAGACCGGACAGACCGCCATCATTTCGGTGCCCCGCAACCTGCAGAATGCCCAGTTCAGCGAGGGCTCCCCCATGCGTCAGATCTACCCTGACGGTTACAACTGCGGCGACGAATGCCTGATCAACGCCATCAATACCGAAGTGACTAACGAGCACACGGACCTCTACCCCGGCGTGGCGGATCCCGGTGCCCAGGCAACGCTCGAGGCCGTGTCAGGTTCCCTGGGCATCACAGTCCAGGCCTACGTCCTCGTTGACATGGAGGGGTTCGCGAAGCTCATCGATGCCATGGGCGGCATCAGGATCAAGGCCGGCGGCTGGGTGCCGCTGAGCGGCGACATGGTGGATGAGGCCAACGGTATCCACGGGATGCCAACAGGCTGGATCCCGGCCGGCGATCAGCATCTGGACGGCTACCACGCCCTTTGGTACGGACGCTCCCGGGAGTTCGTGGACGACTACGCGCGTATCCAGCGGCAGCAGTGCGTCCAGCAGGCCATGCTGAAGCAGCTGGACCCGGCAACGCTGCTCTCCAAGTTTGAGGACATCGCGAACGCGGGCACGAAGGTGGTGGACTCCAACATTTCCGCGAGCCAGCTCGGCAGCTTCGTCGACCTGGCCATGAAGGCCAAGGGCAAGGAAGTCAGCCGGCTGACCATCGGGCCGCCGGACTTCGACGCCTCGTTCTCCACTGTGCCGGACTTCGACCAGATCCACGAGAAGGTTGACCAGCTGCTCGCCGCCCAGTCCGAAAAGCCGGCGGGGGCAGCCGGGGATACCGGCGTGGATGACGCCATCGTGCAGCCCGGAACGGCCGCAGGCCCGGTTATGGCGGCCCCACCGCTGGCTCCCCTGACCCAGCCGGCTCCCTCGCCGTCGGCGTCGGACTTCACACCGGTGACCACGACCCCCGATGGCGAGCCCATCACCGAAGAGATGCTCAACCAGTTCAAGCGTGAGGGCAACGAGCAGGCAATCCGGGACCTCGTGGCCACGAACGGCCAGTGCCGCCCGCTGTAGGTGGACGGCTCCACCTTCCTTCCGCCGTCCAGGCGCCAGCACGCATCGATGAATCTGCAGCAGCCAACCTGCTGCAACGAGATAAGGACACCAGGCCGTGTACGAAATTGAGAATGTCCTCCGGCCCTACGCCTGGGGATCAACCACCGCCATCGCCGGCCTGCTGGGCAGGCAGGCCTCCGGCGGCCCGGAAGCGGAGCTGTGGGTGGGCGCCCACCCGGACTCGCCGTCCGTGGCCACCGCGGCCGACGGCGGGCCGCTGGCTTTGGATGAACTGATCAGTTCCGATCCCGAACACCACTTGGGCAGCGCCTGCGTGGCCGAGTTCGGCCCCCGCCTGCCGTTCCTGCTCAAGGTCCTGGCCGCCGAGAGCCCCCTGTCCCTCCAGGTGCACCCCACGCTGGACCAGGCACGGACGGGGTTTGCCCGCGAGGAGGCTGCCGGCGTCGACCGTTCCGCCGCGGAGCGCAACTACAAGGATGACAACCACAAGCCGGAGATGATCTTCGCCCTCACACCGTTCGAGGCGCTGTGCGGGTTCCGCCCCGCCGCGTCGTCCCGTGCGCTTTTTGAACACCTGACAGCGTCCATGCGTGAGATGTCGGCTGAAGTTCCGCAGGTGTTCCTGGAAGTTGTGGCGGACCTCTCCGCGCCGGTTGAGCACGATGCCCTGAAGGCTGCTTTCACCAGGCTCATCGGCGGCGGCCACGCCGTCTCGCATGCGGTGCGGGAACTCGTGGCGGCCCTCAAGGCCGGGCTGCCGATGACCCCGTACCAGACCGAGCTGTCGACGGCGGTCAGCCTGCATGGCCACTACCCCGGCGATCCCGGTGTACTCATCTCGCTGTTGCTGAACCGGATCTCGCTGGCGCCCGGCGAGGCCGTTTACCTCCCGGCAGGCAATATCCACGCCTACCTGCACGGCCTCGGAATCGAGGTGATGGCGTCGTCGGACAACGTGCTCCGCGGCGGCCTCACCCCAAAGTTCGTGGATGTTCCCGAGCTCCTGGCCACTGTTGAGTTCGAGTCGGTGGGAGTGCCGATGCTGGACGCTGAGGTGTCCGCGCTGGGCCAGGAACTCTACCGTCCGCCGTTCCGCGAATTCCAGCTGCAGCGGATCGTGTTGGAGCCCGACGGCGCCGCCGTTCCGTTGGCGCAGTCCGGCGCAGCCGTGATCATGGTGGTGTCCGGCTCGGTCCTGCTGGACTCCCCCAAGGGCGACCTCCACCTGGACCGCGGGACCAGCGCCTTCCTCCCTGCGTCCGAGGCTCCGGTCAACGTACACCCGGTTGCCAGCGCCACCGGGCGAGCCGTTGCCTTTGCCGTGACCACCGCCGTCGGGTCCTGATCCGGTGGAGTACTTCCTGCAGACCCCGCAGTGGGCGGATTTCCAGCGGTCGCTCGGGCGCACGGTCCACGAACAGTCGGGTCCCGGATGGAGCTTCCTGGCCGTTGAGGAGAAGAACCCGGCGGGGAAGGTCCTCTACGCCCCGTACGGTCCGGTAGCGGCTTCCCTGGAAGCGTTCGACGACGCGCTGGCGGCTCTCGTGGCGGTGGCCCGGAAAAGCGGGGCAGCCTTTGTCCGGATCGAACCTGTCAGTGCCGGCTTCGACGCTGCTGCGTCCGGAACCGTGCTGCGGAGCCGCGGCCTGCAGCCCGCTCCGGTCAGCCAGCAGCCGGAACTGAGCTGGATCGTGGACCTGGAGCAGGACTTCAAGGACGTCCTCGCCGCCATGAAACCCGTGAATCGGAACCTCTACCGGAACATCCACAAGAAGGACGTGACTTTCCGGACGTCGCAGGATCCGGAGGACATCCGCGTGCTGTTGAATTTCCTGCACATGACGGCCAAAAGGAGCGGGTTCAAGCCGCAGAGCGATGAGTACCTGAGCCAGGTGGCCCGTTCCCTCATGCCTGCAGGTGCGGCCACTCTGTTCATCGCCGAACGCCACGGCGGCCCCATCGCCGCGGCCCTGGCCTACGATTCCGCCGACACCCGTACCTATGCCCACGCGGCCCTGGACGACTCGCACCGGAAGCTTAGCGCCGGCATCCCGCTCCTGGTCACGCTCATGGCGGATGCCAAGGAGAAGGGCCTGAAATACGTGGACCTCTGGGGTGTGGCACCGGAGGACCAGCCGAACCACAAATGGGCCGGGTTCACGGGGTTCAAGAAGTCATTCGGGGGGCGCGAAATCGCCTACCCGGGGACCTGGGACCTGCCCGTGAAGAAATTCCGCTACGGCGCCTACCAGCTGGCCCGGAAGGCCCGCGAAAAACTCCGCGACCTCCGTAACTGACCCGCCCCGCCGGTAACCGATCCACGCGACCTCCCCCCGAGCGGGAACTGGCAGCTGATGCCCTCAAATTCACCATTCGGGGGCATCAGCTGCCAGTTCGCCGCAGAGTCTTCGCGCCGAACGGGTCCAACAGGGCCCTGACCCTGTCGACGACGGCGGGCCTATCACCTTCGAGGTCGTGCTTGTCGACCCGGAGCTCCCGCCAGCCCAGGCTTTCGGTCAACGACTGGCGTTTTATGTCGCGGCGGTACTGGTCCGGATCGCCGTGGTGAAGACCGTCATACTGAAGCGCTATACGGTGCTCGGGGTAGGCCGCGTCGGGCCAGACCACCGGATGACCAAGACCGTTGCGCAACACCACATTCAAGGCAGGCTCGGGAAGTCCGGCCCGAACCAGGGCGAGGCGCAACATGGTTTCGGGGGCCGAGTCCGCTCCGACGCGGACCAGATCCAAGGCGAGCCGCGCCTTCTTCACACCGCGCATCCCCGGGTGTTGGCTGATAATCCGCTGTAGGTCGGGGACAGCGGCAAGCGGTTGACGCGGCAGCGGAAAATCTTCGCCGTGTTCGACAACGACCGAGTCGCCGGCCGCGACCAGTTCGTCGAAGCCCAACACCGACGCCAGGTCCAGCCAGGTGCGTGCAGGCGAGGTGAGGCGCACGCCGTCGAACATCATTACTTCGCCGTCTTTGAACGACAATTGGTGGCCCACCACATTTCGCCGGCGCGGTTTAGAGCTGTCGGCCGGGCGGGCGATGTGGATCCGCCAATCGGCGTCCAGCCAGCCCGGCACGCAGATGCGCCAGAGCCGGGCAGCCGCCGAGTGGGTAAGCACGCAGCCCGGGTCGAGGCGGGTATAAGCACGGACGTTGTCGGCCGCACTCCCGGTGCTGGCCAAGGGCAGCCTGACCCCGCGGGACGGCGTGAAGATGCCAGCGCGGCTCAGCTGTTTTCGGCTGAGCCCCAGCTCATCCGCGTCGGTGACGAGGAAGGATCCATGCGGTAGCTGAGGTGGCATCGGCGTCCGTGACATGGTCCATTCTCAACCGAAATACGACTGTGCCAACGGTTATCCACAGGATGGGATTTAGGCTTAAACGCGAACTGGCAGCTAATGCCCTCAGAAGTTGGATTTGAGGGCATTTGCTGCCAGTTCGCGCTGAAAAGCGGAGGGACTAGCTCTTGCGGGCGTAGCCTTCCCACTTGCTGGCCTGGTGCTCGCCGTCCACGAAGCGGATGGTGCCGGACTTGGAGCGCATGACGATCGACTGGGTCAGGACCTTGTCCTTGGAGTAGCGCACGCCACGGAGGAGGTCGCCGTCGGTGATGCCCGTGGCTGCGAAGTAGCAGTTGTCGCTGGAGACGAGGTCGTTCGTGGAAAGCACACGATCGAGGTCGTGCCCGGCGTCGATGGCCTTCTGCTTCTCGTCATCGCTCGTGGGCCAGAGGCGGCCCTGGATGACGCCGCCGAGGGACTTGATGGCGCAGGCCGCCACAATGCCTTCCGGTGTTCCGCCGATGCCCATGAGCGCGTCAACGCCGGTGCCGGAGCGGGCCGCAGCAATGGCGCCGGCGACGTCGCCGTCCATGATGAACTTGGTCCGGGCACCGGCTTCGCGGATTTCCTCCACGAGGGGACGGTGGCGGTCCCGGTCCAGGATCATGACGTTCAGCTGGTTGACCTTAACGCCCTTCGCCTTGGCGATTAAATGCAGGTTCTGCTTGACGGGGAGTCGCAGGTCGACCATGTCCGCCGCTTCCGGGCCCGTGACGAGCTTCTCCATGTAGAACACGGCGGAGGGGTCGAACATGGAGCCGCGCTCGGCGACGGCCAGGACGGCGAGGGCGTTGTTGATGCCCAGGGCAGTCAGGCGGGTTCCGTCAATGGGGTCGACGGCGACATCGCACTCGGGGCCGGTGCCGTCACCTACGTGCTCGCCATTGAAAAGCATGGGAGCTTCGTCCTTCTCACCTTCACCGATGACCACAACACCATTGAAGTGGACGGTCTGAAGGAAGGAGCGCATGGCGTCGACTGCTGCGCCGTCAGCCTTGTTCTTATCGCCGAAGCCCACCCAGTGGCCACCGGCAATTGCGGCGGCTTCGGTGACGCGGACAAGTTCCAGGGCAAGGTTGCGGTCCGGCTCGTCAATGCCAACGGCAAGCGACGGGGAAATCGTGGAATACTGCTGGGTCATAGGCGCTGGTGACACGTGAACCTCTTCTTCGAGTGGCGATCATTGAACCCGTACGGCCGGTATCAGTCCGTCACGGTGATTCCTCTGGTACTGATCATAGTCGCGGGAGCATCCGAAGGTCATGGGATGACCACCCCGTGAAACACGGCGTTTCCTCACCGAAGGAACGGCACGAATGTGAGAACAGCCTTCCCATGGGCGACTATAGAAGCGTGAGCGAAACGCAAGACAAGTCCACCCCCGACACCCAGACGCCCGGCACCGGCTCCCCCGCGGGCACCGCCGGCGCTGCCGATGCGCCCGTGGTTAAGCCAGTTATCCGCGCTGCGGCGGCGAAAAGGGCCAACGCCTCGGTCATCGGCATGCTCATCGCGCTGGTCGTGAGCGTCGCCGCATTTCTCCCCATCGTCTTGATGAACCCCTCGCCAAAGTCCGAGGGCTACCGGCCCAACGTCGACGTCAGCGCCATCGCCCAAAACGCGGCCGGTGTGGCGGGATTCACACCGGTAGCGCCCGGGACCGGCGACACATTCAGTCCGAATTACGCCCGCTGGGAGTCCGGAGCGGGTAGCGGGGTGCCCGTGTGGGAGGTCGGCTACCTCACGCCCAAGGAATCATTCATCGGCCTCGTCCAGACCGCACGGGCAAATCCCACGTGGCTGCTCCAGCAGACAAAGAACGCCCCGGTCACAGGAAGCCGCAACGCCGGCGGCCTCGACTGGGAGCTCCGGGATACCGGCAAAGGCGAGAAGAGCATGGTGCTCGAACACAAAGGCACCACCGTTGTCCTGACCGGCACGGCGCAACTCGACGAGTTCGCGGTCCTGGCTGACGCCGTCGTGAAGTCACTGGAAAGTAACCCGGCCGCCACGGTTTCACATTCGGCCACCCCTTCACCGTAAAGTAGCCCCGTGGCTACTAACCTGACTCCCGCGCTGGCTTGGCGGCGACTGCGCGAAGGAAATGAACGCTTCGTCGCCGGCGAATCCTCCCACCCCAACCAGGACGCGTCCCGGCGTTCCTCGCTCGTGGAGAACCAGCACCCTTTCGCAGTCATCTTCGGCTGTTCGGATTCCCGCCTCGCGGCAGAAATCATCTTCGACCTCGGCCTGGGCGACGCCTTCGTCGTCCGCACCGCCGGCCAGGTGATTGACGACGCCGTGCTCGGCTCGCTCGAATACAGCATCAGCGTGCTGGGTGTTCCGCTGATTGTGATCCTGGGGCACGACAGCTGCGGAGCGGTCAGCGCTACGAAGTCCGCCGTCGAAACCGGCCAGATGCCGGTCGGCTTCATCCGCGACCTCGTCGAGCGGATCACGCCGTCCGTCCTGACCTCCCTCCGCAACAACGAGACCGAAGTCAACGAGATGGTGGTCGAGCACGTCAAGCAGACCTCGCAGCGGCTGGTGGACAGCTCGCGTGTGATTTCCGCCGCAATTGAAACGGGCCGGGCCGCAGTCATTGGATTGTCGTACAGCCTCGCGGACGGCCGGGCGGACCTCGTTTCGGGAATCGGCGAGCTCTAAGTGACGGCCCGGGGCACTTCACGGTTTTAGCCCCGGCCGCCAATCGCCCTAAGCTAGCCCCATGACTTCCACTGAAGAATTCCGCATTGAACATGACACGATGGGCGAAGTCCGCGTCCCCGTGAACGCCCTGTACCGTGCACAGACGCAGCGTGCAGTTGAAAACTTCCCCATTTCCGGCAAAACCCTGGAACGCGCACACATCGAGGCCCTCGCCCGGGTCAAGAAGGCTGCCGCCCAGGCCAACGCAGAACTTGGAGTGCTCGACGGCGAGCTGGCCAAGGCGATCGCGGATGCCGCCGATGAGGTAGCCGCCGGGAAGTACGACGGCGATTTCCCCATCGACGTCTTCCAGACCGGCTCCGGCACGTCCTCGAACATGAACACCAACGAGGTCCTCGCCGAGCTTGCCTCCCGTGCCCTCAAGGCTGCCGGCAGCGACAAGGTGGTCCACCCCAACGACCACGTCAACGCTTCGCAGTCCTCCAACGACGTCTTCCCCACCTCGGTGCACGTTGCGGCCACATCGGCGCTGATCAACGACCTCATCCCGGCCCTCGGCTACCTCGCCGAGTCACTGGAGCGCAAGGCCGTGGAGTTCAAGGACGTGGTCAAGTCCGGCCGCACACACCTCATGGACGCCACCCCGGTGACCCTGGGCCAGGAGTTCGGCGGCTACGCCGCGCAGGTCCGCTACGGCATCGAGCGCATCAACGCCTCGCTCCCCCGCGTGGCTGAAGTTCCCCTCGGCGGAACCGCTGTGGGCACCGGCATCAACACCCCTGCCGGCTTCCCGGAGCGCGTCATCGAACTGCTCGCCACCGACACCGGCCTGCCGCTGACCGAAGCACGCGACCACTTCGAAGCCCAGGCCAACCGCGACGGCCTCATCGAAGCCTCCAGCCAGCTGCGCAACATCGCGATCTCCTTCATGAAGATCAACAACGACCTCCGCTGGATGGGCTCCGGCCCCAACACCGGCCTCGGCGAAATCGCCATCCCGGACCTCCAGCCGGGCTCCTCGATCATGCCGGGCAAGGTCAACCCAGTCATCTGCGAGGCGTCCATCATGGTGTGCGCCCAGGTCATCGGCAACGACACCGCCATTGCCTGGTCCGGCACCAACGGCGCCTTCGAACTGAACGTCGGCATCCCCGTCATGGCCGCCAACCTGCTCGAATCCGTGCGCCTGCTGGCCAACACCAGCCGCGTCATGGCCGACAAGATGATCGACGGCATCACCGCCAACGTCGAGCGCGCACGCTTCCTCGCCGAGGCCTCGCCGTCCATCGTCACCCCGCTGAACAAGTTCATCGGCTACGAGAACGCCGCCAAGATCGCCAAAAAGGCCGTGGCTGAGGGTTTGACCATCCGCGAGACCGTCGTCGCCATGGGTTTCCTGGAGCGCGGCGATTTGACCGAAGAGCAGCTGGACACCGCCCTGGACGTCATGTCCATGACCCGCCCGCCTCACAAGGCATAAGTCCCCACCGCCTAAGTACGACAGCGGCCGCCCACCTTCCCAGCGAAGGCGGGCGGCCGCTGGCGTTAAAGGGAGCCGTGGTGGGTTGGGGTCGCAAGTGTCCGCTCGCGCAGAGATATTGCACTAATCCAGAATTGGTGCAAAACTTTACTTTGTGAATAATAGTGCAATTAGCGACGGCGGCCTGCGGGAGCGCAAGCGGGCAGCCACGCGCGGTTCCATCAGCGCCATCGCGCGGTCGCTGACGGCCGAGCGGGGCCTCAACGGCTACACCGTCGAGGAAGTGTGCGAACAGGCGGGCATCTCGCGCCGGACTTTCTTCAACTACTTCCCGTCGAAAGAGGACGCCATCCTCGGCCACGTGGACGACGAACTCCCCGAGGAGGTCTTCACCGACTTCATCCGCGGCGGCGCCGGCTCGCGTTCCGGCGAGATCTCCCCCACCCTCCTCCAGGACCTGGTCGGGCTGGCACTGAAGATGTCGGAACGGATGAGTTCCTCAGAAGAGGAGACCCGGCAGCTGATCGGCGTCATCAAGAAAGAGCCCCAGCTGATGCTCAAAATTATCGGCGCCACGGAGGAACGGGAAGCCCACTTTGCCCGCGTCCTCGCCGCCCGTGAAGGCGTGGCCCCGGACCATCCGGTGGTCCGGATGGCGGTGGTGGCCCTGGGCAGCATTGCCCGGCACACCAGCATGGCCTATTTCTCCGAAGACAACGCCCGGTCCTTTCAGGACCTGCTGCTGGAAAACATCTCCTCCGCGCGCCTGCTCTTTTCACAACCCCTCAACCTCCCTGAACAACTCTTCGCAGAAGGACACCAATGAGCACCGCCGTCAGCCCCAAGGCAGCAGCCGAGCCGCTGCTGCTGACCCAGAAACGCATCTGGATCATTTTCTCGGCCCTGATCGCCGGGATGCTGCTCTCCAGCCTGGACCAGACCATCGTCTCCACCGCGATGCCCACCATCGTGGGCAAGCTCGGCGGCGTGGAACACCAGGCCTGGATCACCACCGCCTACCTGCTGGCCACCACCATCGTGATGCCCATCTACGGCAAGTTCGGTGACGTCCTGGGCCGCCGCAACCTGTTCCTCGTCGCCATCGCACTGTTCACCCTCGCCTCGGTGGGCTGCGCCATCGCTACGGATTTCTGGGGCTTTGTGATCTTCCGCGCCATCCAGGGCCTGGGTGGCGGCGGCCTGATGATCCTCTCGCAGGCCATCATCGCCGACATCGTCCCGGCCAAGGACCGCGGCAAGTACATGGGTCCGCTCGGGGCAATCTTCGGCCTCTCCGCCGTCGCAGGCCCCCTGCTGGGCGGCTACTTCGTTGACCACCTGACCTGGGAATGGGCCTTTTACATCAACATCCCCATCGGCATCGCCGCGTTCGCCATCGCGTGGTTCACTTTGACCCTGCCGAACAAGAAGGCTGAGAAGCGGATCGACGTCCTCGGCGTCCTGCTGCTCTCCGCGGCCACCACGTGCCTGATCTTCTTCACCGACTTCGGCGGCAAGAAGGACGAAGGCTGGGATTCGCCGCTGACCTGGGCGTTCGGTGCCGGCCTGGTCGTGGCCGCTGCTGCGTTCGTCATGGTGGAACGCCGGGCCGAGGATCCCATCATTCCGCTGGGCCTGTTCAAGAACCGGATTTTCGTGAACTCCACCGCTATCGGCTTCACGCTGGGCCTGGGCATGTTTGCAGCCATCGCGTTCGTCCCCACGTTCCTGCAGATGTCCTCCGGGACCTCCGCCGCTGAATCCGGGCTGCTCATGCTGCCCATGATGGCGGGCCTCATGGGCATGGCCATCTACTCGGGCATCCGGATCTCCAAGACCGGCAAGTACAAGATGTTCCCCATCATGGGCGCCGCCCTCACGATGGCCGCCATGCTCTGGCTGACCACCCTGACCGCCGACACCCCCATCTGGGTCATCTGCGTCCAGCTGTTCGTCTTCGGCGCCGGCCTGGGCTCCATCATGCAGGTCATCGTCCTGGTGGTGCAGAACTCCGTGCCCGCCGAGCAGATCGGCACGGCCACCAGCACCAACAACTATTTCCGCGAAGTGGGCGCGTCCCTGGGCGTGGCCGTGTTCGGCTCCATCTTCACCTCGCGGCTGGCCGAGTCCCTGACCAACGCCTTCACCGGGGCCGGTGCTTCCGCCGACCAGGCCGCGCAGTCCACGCAGACCCTGGACCCGCAGGCCCTGAGCCAGCTGCCGGAACAGCTCCGGGACGCCATCGTGAACGCCTACGCCGATTCGCTGGCACCTGTGTTCTGGTACCTGCTGCCGTTCCTGGGCATCGCGCTGGTGCTGGCACTGACCCTGAAGCAGATCCCGCTCTCCGACACGGCCGGCATGGTGGCCCGCGGCGAGGCTGTGGGCGGCGAAGAGGCGGAGCGCCTCGAAGCTGAGAGGCAGTCCGCCGCAGTCTAGAAAACCACCGAAGGAAGGCGCTGCCGGGGGCTCAGGGTTCGTAGTGGACGGTGTCCTCCGGCAGCAGCGCCCGCCGGATGCACTCCCGGTCTCCGGGCCTGAGTTCCGGCAGCCCGTCCAGCGGGAACCAGCCCACGGCCAGGGATTCGTCGTCGTTCACCCGCGCTTCACCGGAGACGTGGCGGCAGCGGAACACGATGTCCAGGAAGTCGCACACATCGCCGTTGGGGAAGGTCACGGGGCCCACAACGCCGACCGACAGCATACGCTCCGTTTCAGCAACGACGGCGGTCTCTTCGAAGATCTCCCGCACCAGCCCGGGAGCGGGGTGCTCGCCAGGCTCCAGCATTCCGGAGATCAGGGCCCACCTGCCGTTATCTGAGCGCTGGCCCAGCAGGACGTGGCCGTCCCCGTTGAAGACAACTCCCCGCACGGCGGGAATCCACAGCGGGTCATGGCCTATTTTTTCGCGGAGTTTGAGGACGAAATCAGGTGCTGGCATAGCTTCAGCCTAACCGCAGCAAAGTCTGCGCTGGCCTCAGCCCGCAGGCAGGAGCAGCATCGCGGCGGCGGAGCCGGCCAGCATGAAGGGGCCGAACGGAATGTCGGATTTTAGCGTGCCACGCCGGGCAGCGAGCAGGCCAAGGCTCCAGAGCCCGCCAAGGAGGAAGGCGGCGAAGGTACCGGCGAACACGTGGCCCCAGCCGAGGTAGCCGAGATACATTCCCAGCACCCCGGCGAGTTTCACGTCGCCGAACCCCATCCCCGGCGGGTAGACCAGGCGCAGGATGAAGTAGAAGAGCCACAGCACCACTCCCCCTGCAAGGATGCGGACCCCCGGGATCCCGAAAAGCCGGGCGGCGCCGTCGGGCACAGCCTCGACGTCGGCGCCGGCCACCAGGACGGTGACTGCCGCCGCCAGCAGCAGCACGCCGCCCACGGCGTAGGACGGGAACACAATCCTGTTGGGCAGCAGGTGGTGCCTGACGTCGATGACGGTAAGCCGTACGGCCATCACGCCGAAGTAGGCGCAGGCCGCCAGTACCAGCCAGAAGGCCAGCGGAGTGGATACCCAAAGTTCGCCCAGTCGTTGGATCACCCTCGGATGCTACTGGATTTTCCCGCCCCGCCGCTGAGCCCGCGCGTAAACTGTGGATATGTCGACATGGGACGCGAGGCGCCAGGGGGAAACCGGTCAACAGAATAGGCCCGCAGACATGGCCACGAAGTTCCGGAACCTCTGCCGTTCGTCGCCCTGGAAATGGCAAACCCTCCGATTCGAGTACGTCGACGGACCCGGCGCTGACCCCGACAACACCGTGCGTGCGTGGCTTCGCCGGCCCGGCGCCCTCCGGCTGGAGTCCGCCGCCGGTGTGGTGCTGCACAGCACCACGGGCATCAACGATTCAAAGGACGGGTTCTACGTCAGTTCCACACGGAAGTCGTGGCTGTTGCCTCCGCATCTGGTCACCCCCGTGTACGACGACGGCGGACTGGTCCGGCGCCGCCCGGAGGCTGCCTACGGCGAACCCTGCTTCGGAAACGGTCGCTTTGCCGCGGCGCTGGACCCGGTGGAGCTGGCCGGCAACGCCCCCGTCCCGATCGAATTTCCGAACACGAACGCGGTGGAACTCGGCACCATCACCGCCGTGGACCACGAGGGCCGCCCTGCGCTGGAAACCATCGTGGTTCCCAACGCCGCCTACACGCCCTCAGACCGCGAAGCGCCGCTGTGCCGCCCTGGACGCAACCTCATAAGGATCGACCTCGGCACCGGAGTGTGCGTTTCAAGCCGCTCCCTGGAAGACGAATCCAAGGATCTTGGCCATTGGCTCCGGATCCTGGCCGCGGATGAGTACATGCTGGATGACCTTTTCCTCGCGGAATCCATGAACCTGACGGACGTCCGCCGCCACATCAGCTGGGACATCTCACCGCGGAACGTGACCGGCTGAGCGCTGCCCAGAGGCTAAGCTTCCCTGATGACCGACCTCTCCGCCATCTGGCCGCCCCTGGGCCTCACCCTGACCACGCCCCGGCTTGTGCTGCGGCCGATCCGGGACGACGACATCCCTGCGGCCGTCGAAGCCGCGCTCTCGGGCATCAGCGAACCGGGCCGCAGCCCCTTCAGCACGCCGTGGAACGAATTTCCCGCTGAGAAGCTGGGCCCCAACATCGCGCAGTGGTACTGGCGCTGCCGCGCCGGGGTTTCCCCCGAAGCCTGGACAATGCTGCTTGGCATCTGGCACGATGGCGGGATCATCGGCTGCCAGGACATCGAGGCCAAGGATTTCGCCACCCTGCGGACAGTCACCACGGGCTCCTGGCTCCGGAAGTCCGTGCACGGCCGGGGCCTCGGCAAGGAAATGCGCGCCGCCGTCGTCAGCTACGCCTTTGACCACCTGAAAGCGGAGGTCGCCGAGTCCGAGGCAGCCGCCTGGAACGAAAAATCCCTGGGCGTCTCCCGCTCCCTCGGCTACGGGCTGAACGGTGTCACCCGTTCGGCTTGGGGCGGCATCAGGCAGGACGTCCAGAGGGTCCGGGTGACCCCTGAAACCTTCAAACGCCCCGACTGGACGCTGAAAGTGGAAGGCCACGAAGCCACGGCCAAGTACCTGGGGCTGTAGGCGAAGGGCCGCGGCCGGGCGAATCCGGCCACGGCCCTTCACTAGTCCTGGTACTAGATTTCCGCACCTTCAAGCAGTTCCGTGACGAGTGCCGCGATCGGCGAGCGCTCGGACCGCGTGAGGGTGATGTGCCCGAAGAGCGGGTGCCCCTTAAGGGTTTCGACCACGGCGGCAACGCCGTCGTGCCGGCCGACCCGCAGGTTGTCGCGCTGGGCAACGTCGTGGGTCAGGACGATCTTCGAGTTCTGGCCGATCCGGCTCATCACTGTCAGGAGCACGTTCTTCTCGAGCGACTGCGCTTCATCGACGATCACGAACGCATCATGGAGCGAGCGGCCGCGGATATGGGTCAGCGGCATGACTTCCAGCATGCCGCGGTCCATGACTTCCTCGACGACTTCCTGGCTGACCAGGGCTCCGAGGGTGTCAAAGACGGCCTGCGCCCACGGGTTCATCTTCTCCGCTTCGGAGCCGGGGAGGTAGCCGAGCTCTTGGCCGCCCACGGCGTACAGCGGCCGGAAGACGATCACTTTGCGGTGTTCGCGGCGTTCCAGCACGGCCTCGAGGCCGGCACACAGCGCCAGCGCGGACTTTCCGGTGCCCGCGCGGCCGCCGATCGACACGATGCCGACGGACGGGTCCATCAGCATGTCGATGGCCAGCCGCTGTTCCGCGGAGCGGCCGTGCAGCCCGAACACGTCACGGTCCCCCTTGACCAGCCGGACCTGTTTGTCCGCGCCCACGCGGCCCAGCGCGGAACCCCGGTTGGAGAGCAGCACCAGGCCGGTGTTGACGGGCATCTCTGCCGCCGCCGGAATGAAGACGGGTTCGTGGCCGTAGAGGGTGGAGACCTCCACTTCGCTCGCTTCAATCTCGGCCACCCCGGTCCAGCCGGAGTCCTTCACCAGTTCATTGCGGTACTCGTCGGCGAGCAGTCCCATGGCCGAGGCCTTGACGCGCATTGGCAGGTCTTTGGAGACCACTGTGACGTTGCGGCCTTCGTTGGCGAGGTTCTTGGCGACGGCGAGGATCCGGCTGTCGTTGTCCCCGCCGCGGAAGCCTGCGGGCAGCACCTCAGCGGAAATGTGGTTCATCTCCACCACGAGGGTGCCGCCGTCGTCGCCCAGCGGAATGGGATGGTCGAGCCCGCCATGCTGGACCCGGAGGTCGTCCAGGAGCCTCAGCGCCTTGCGGGCGAAGTATCCCAACTCGGGGTCGTGCCGTTTGCCCTCAAGCTCCGTGATGACCACGATCGGGACAACGACTTCGTGTTCCGCGAAACGCAGCAGCGCGCGGGGGTCCGAGAGCAATACCGAGGTGTCGATGACGAAGGTCCACAGAGTGTCGTCTGTTCCGGCCTTTTCGCCGGATACAGCAAGACCGGCCGCAGCGTGATGATTCGCTGCACCGGTCTGTGAGGTGGCTCGCTTGGCGCGAGAGGTAGCTTTCTCTCCCTGGTCGGAAATGACGTCGGGCAGTTGTTCAGAAATAGCCACATCGACTCCAGCCCCGGGGCGCACGCCCGGATATTTTATAGGTGAGGCGGATCGGCCACGAGGCCGGTTCCGGCCTCCCATACATCCGGTGCGAAAATCCGCTCCATGTACTGGCCTCCCCGATTAGCCGGCATTTTGCCTGCTAATGGAATCAACGTAATTCCCCGCGGCTTTGTTTCCCAAACCATTCGTCGGCGATTCTTATTGCGGTCACGTGAACTCCGCGTGAACCGGCCATGACACGCCTTCCCTGCAGGCAAGCCGCCGTCAGGAGCCGAAGCGCCGCTGCCTGCCGGCGTAGTCGCGCAATGCCCGCAGGAAGTCCACTTTGCGGAAGGCCGGCCAGAGCGCCTCGCAGAAGTAGAACTCGCTGTAGGCGCTTTGCCACATCAGGAAGCCGGACAGCCGCTGCTCCCCCGACGTACGGATCACCAGGTCCGGGTCCGGTTGCCCCCGGGTGTACAGGAACCGCGAGATGTCATCGACGGTAAGTTCATCCGCGAGCTTGCCAATGTCCTTGCCCCTGGCCACGGCATCGTGGAGGAGTTCCCGGACGGCGTCCACGATTTCACGCCGTCCGCCGTAACCCACAGCGACGTTGACGTGGATTTTTTCATGTGCCGGGGTCCGGGCCGTGAGCTTGTTGAGCCGGTCGGCCAGGTAGTCGGGAAGCAGTTCCGGTGCGCCCATGGCATGGACGGAGATGTCCGCATCCTCATCCAGCCGGTCGAGGGTGTTCGCGATGATGCCCATCAGCAGGTCCAGCTCCTCGCCGGAGCGGCTCATGTTGTCGGTGGAGAGCATGTAGAGCGTGACCACTTTGACGCCCAGTTCCTGGCACCAGCCGAGGAACTCGTGGATCTTGTCCGCCCCTGCCTGGTGTCCCTGGCTGGTGGGCGCATTGAACTGCTTGGCCCAGCGGCGGTTTCCGTCCACCATCACGCCGATGTGTCTGGGGATTCGGTCCTTGTCCAGCGAGCGCAGGAGCTTGCGTTCGTAGAAGCCATAGAGGATCCCGGGCCACTCCATCCGGAGACTCACCTGACTTCCTTGATGTACGACGGCAGTGCATTCCTAGGCTACCTGCCCGCAACCGGCACACGGTGCACGGAGTGCCACCATTCAGCCACCCCAGGAGTTACTGAAAAGTAACTTACTGGAACGTAGTTTATTCTTGAGCAATGGAAAGCAATACTCCCCACCCGGGGTCGGGAGCAGGCAACGGTCGGAAATCAAGCCCGATGGACGATGCGGCAGTCCGCATCGCGGAACTCCTGATGATCAAGCCGAAATGGCGTGGCTGGATCCACACCGTGACCGCACCGTTGGCTCTCGCTGCGGGGCTTGTCCTGATCCTGCTGGCCCCCACTGCCGACCTGAAAATCGCCTCTGCGGTCTACGCCGTGACGGGGGTGCTGCTGTTCGGGATCAGTGCCGTGTACCACCGCGGCAACTGGTCGCCCGGCGTCAAGATCGTCCTCAAGCGCCTCGACCACACCAACATCATGCTGGTGATCGCAGGCAGCTACACGCCGCTGGCGTGGGCCCTGCTGGAACGTCCCAAGGCTGTGGTGCTGCTGTGGGTCATCTGGTCCGGCGCCATCCTGGGGGTCCTGTTCCGGCTGCTGTGGACCCATGCGCCGCGCTGGCTCTATGTGCCCATCTACATCGCCCTGGGCTGCGGCGCACTGTTCTACCTGCCGGACTTTTTCGCGGCCAGCATTGCCGCCGCCGTCCTGATCTGCGTGGGAGGCGCTCTTTACATAGCCGGGGCCGTTTTCTACGCGCTCAAGAAGCCAAACTTCAGCTACCACCACTTCGGCTTCCACGAGCTCTTCCACGCGTTCACGGTGTTCGCCTTTGCGGCACACTTCATCGCCATCGCCATCGCGGTCATCGGCCGACCCGCCTAAGGCGGACCCGCAGCCAGCCGCTCCAGCAGTTCGGCCACGGTTCCCACCGGGCGGTCACACACCATCCCGCGGCAGAGGAACACCTGCGGCGACCCGTCGGGCGCCGCTGTCCTGCCCTCCAGCAGCGGCACGGCGGACGGGACAGGACCGGCAGGCGGCCCACCGGCGTCGGCCGCCACGGCAACCACCAGTCCGGGGCTGGCGGACAGCAGCACGGCGCGGTGGAGGGCCGCCCGCACCGGGCCGGCAGGTCCGACGACGGCGGCCTCCACGGGGCCCGCCAGCGCGGCCTGCGCCGTCGCCAGGAGCCATCCTGCCGCCCGGGGCGCACGCGTTGCCAGCGGCGGGAGCAGCGCGAGTATGTTTCCTGCCATGATCCGGTGGTCGGCTGAACCGGAGAGTGCCGAGTAGCTCAGCAGGGCTCCGGCAAACGCCGCCGCGCCGCTGGGTGTGGCGTTGTCGAAGGGTTCAAGGCCGGCCCGTTGCCCCTGTGCGTTGAACACCTGGGAGGACTCCCCGGCAGTGTCCACCAGTGTTCCGTCCGCACCAAACCTCAGGCAGGCGGCCTCCAGGATGTCTTCTGCCAGCCGGTACCAGCGCTCGGCACCCGTGACGCCGTACAGGGTCAGGAGTCCGTCGACGCAGAAGGCATAGTCTTCGAGCAGGCCGCCGATCCCCCTCGCCTGGCCGGCATGCGACACCCGCACCAGGGTGCCGGGTTCTGCGCCCTGGCCCCCTGCGCCCGGAGCCTGCCAGTGGACCCGCTCAAGGTAAACGGCAGCCTGCCCGGCCGCAGCCACCAGGTCGGGCCGGTCAAGGACCGCCCCTGCTTCGGCCAGCGCGGCGACGGCCAGCCCGTTCCAGCCGGCCACCACTTTGTCGTCCCTGGCGGGCTGCGGACGCCCGGAACGCGCGGCCAGGAGGCGCGGCCGGATCCCGTCCCACAGGGCGCTCCCGGCATCGTCGAGCCGGCACCCCGGATGCAGCGGAGAAGCCGACGCCGTCACGGTACCCCCGGCCCGGACATTCATCAGCCGCGCCGCAGCGGCGCCGTCGTCAGGTCCCAGGACGTCCTGCAGTTCCGCCGGTGTCCAGAGGTAGCTGGCCCCCTCGTGGTGCCGGCCGTCCACCACGGTGTCGGCGTCCAGTGACGAGGCGAACGCCTCCGCTTGCCCTGCACCGGCGACGCCAAGTGCCTGGATCATCCAGTCCGCAGTGCGGGCGGCAACATCCGCCGCCTCGCTGGCGGGGAACACGGAATCGCCTCCGAGCCGGGCCCAGTGGACATAGGCACGCAGCAGCTGGGCATTGTCGTAAAGCATTTTTTCAAAGTGCGGCACGGACCAGTCCCGGGTCACGGAGTACCGGGCAAAGCCGCCGTCCAGCTGGTCGAAAAGCGCCGAACGGGCCATCGCGGCGAGCGTCCGGCCCGCCATGTCCGTGGCCGCATCCGAGGTTTCCGACGCCACCGCAGCGTGCCGGACCAGGAATTCCAACACGGGCGACGGCGGGAACTTCGGCGCGGTGCCGAATCCGCCGTCGTCCGGGTCTTCGGAACGGGCCAGGACGCGGACTGCTTCGGAGAGCAGGCCGGCGTCCACAGGATCCGGCGAACCGGTCAACTGGACGGCAGCCGCAAGTTGGGATTCGGCCATCCCCCGTGCCAGCGACTCGGCGTTTTGCTCGACGCCCTCACGCCGTTCCAGCCAGGCATCGCGGACCGCCTCAAGCACCTGGCGGAACGAGGGCCGGCCGGGCATAGGCCGGGGCGGGAAGTAGGTTCCGGCGTGGAAGGCGCGTCCGTCCGGTGTGAGGAAAACGGACATCGGCCAGCCGCCTTCGCCGCTTATGGCCTGGGTTGCGGCCATGTACACGGCGTCCACATCCGGACGCTCCTCCCTGTCCACCTTGATGGCCACGAAGTTGGCGTTGAGGAAGTCCGCTGTTTCCTGGTCCTCGAATGATTCGTGCGCCATCACATGGCACCAGTGGCACGCGGCATAGCCGATGGACAGGAAGACGGGGACGTCGCGTTCCTCTGCGAAGCCGAACGCCTCATCGCCGAAGGGCCGCCAGTGGACCGGGTTGGTGGCGTGCTGCCTCAGGTACGCGGAAGGTTCCCCGCCCAGGGCATTGGTTGCGCCGGGCCGGACTGCGCCGGCTCCCCCCTGGCCAGCTCCGCCGCTAGCTGCGTCCGCGGCCTTCATCACCGTTTGATTCCGTCCGGAGGCCGGCACCGCCCTGGGTGCCGGAGGACTGGGTGCCGGAAGACTGGGTGCCGGAATCGCCGGTTCCCGGTGCCTCCAGCGTGTCCTGATCTCCGGCAGCCAATGCAGCCATACGTTCTTCCTCGACCTGTGCGCGGTAGCGGACGCGGCGGATGCGGCGCACCATGTCCACGATCAGCAGCGTGGTGGCCAGGACAAAGAAGGCCGTCATGATGAAGCCCCACATGCCCGGAGTCACCTGGTCTTCTGAGAGGCCCGGGCGCAGGGACGGCGTGGGGCTGGGTGCCGGGGCCGTCGCGAGGGCGATGAGCAAGTGATGCACGGTTAAACCTTCTGTGGAACGTATTGATGGCCCTGACTTCTACGGGTCATAGAAATGGGCTTGGCTCTATCTTAGCCCTGCAAAGAGATCCTTTTCCGGCAGTTCCACGGGAACCCGGGACTGGATCAGGGTGTAGTCCTCCCAGGGCCAGGCGCGGCGCTGCATGTCCGGGGACACGGCGAAAAAGAATCCCAGGGGGTCCACCTGGGTCCGGTGGGCGCGGAGCGCATCATCCCGGGCTTCAAAATAGTCCCCGCAGTCAATCTGCGTGGTGGTGGGATGCGTCGGGGCCGGCAGCGTGTGGCCTTCCGCATCAGCCTCGAGCCAAGCTGCGAGCCGTTCGGCGTAGGGCGACTGCAGTCCCGCCTCTTCCAGTGCAAAGTGGAGGGCACGGAAGCGGTCAGGGCTGAAGGCGCGGTCATAGTAAAGCTTGCTCGGCGCCCAGGGCTCGCCAATACCCTCGTAGCGTTCCGGATCGCCGGCGGCTTCGAAGGCCTCGACCGCCACTCGGTGGGCCATGATGTGGTCCGGGTGCGGATAGCCGCCGTTTTCGTCGTAGCTCACGATCACCTGCGGCTTGAAATCGCGCACCAGCCTGACCAGCGGAGCAGCCGCCCGTTCCAGCGGTTGGAGGGCGAACGAGCCTGGCGGCAGCGGCGGAAGCGGGTCACCTTCGGGCAGGCCGGAGTCCACAAACCCGAGCCAGCGCTGGCGGATGCCCAGCACCTTGGCGGCGTTATCCATTTCCAGGCGCCGGGCGCCGGCCATGTCGCGCCTGGGGTGCGCCTCGTTCTCCACGGCAGGGTTCTGGATGTCGCCCCGCGATCCGTCCGTGCAGGTGGCCACCATGACGTCGATTCCTGCCGCGGCGTACATTGCCATGGTGGCTGCGCCCTTGCTCGATTCGTCGTCAGGGTGAGCGTGAACGGCCAGCAGGCGGAGCGGCTTTGACTGGCTTGCGGACGCTGTCATCTGAAACGGCTCACTTTCTTCGGATTTCAAGGTTGCGGGTCAACGGGTGCGGGGACGGAATTTTCCCCTTCAGATCCACACTAAACTGGAATGGTGACTTCCGAGGATCAGCCGGCCACATCCGCGCCGGCAAGTACCACCCTAGCCAATCGATACGGGGGCCAAAAGCGTGCCCTCTCCGGGAAGGCAAAGCGAAACATCGGAATAGCTGCACTGGCTGCCGGGATAGGTTTCATGGCATGGATCTCCACCTCCCTGAACACCGAAACCGTGACGTTCAAGGACATCGGCTACAGCACCACGGACGCCACCCAGGCGGAGATCGATTTCCAGGTCACCAAGGATCCCGCCACCGGCGTCAAATGCGCTGTCAAGGCACTGGACTCCAAATTCGCCGTGGTCGGCTGGAAAGTAGTGGATATCGGACCGAACCCGGCTGACGCCACCGCCGACGGCGGACGCACCACGGTCCACCGCGCGGTGGTGCGGACGGAGTCCCTCTCAGTTTCCGGCGTGGTGGACAGCTGCTGGATTCCGGACGCGAACAAGTAGCCGGCCACAGTTCCCGTCCCGCTTCCGGAGTCCGGCTGTGACCCACACCGCAGGCCTTCTTTGGTTTGTCCACTGCATTGACTACAATGGACCAATACCTTTACCCCGCTGAGCTGGTTACTGAGTCCCACAAGTGGCCACCGTGGCGGGGTCTTTGCTTGTTTGACCTCAAACTTGTTTGACCACGAAAAAGGAGAAGTCCGTGTCTACCACCAACAGCGCAACTGCAGCTTGGCTTACCCAGGAAGCTTTTGACCGCCTGAAGGCAGAGCTGGACCACCTCTCCGGCGCCGGCCGGGCGGAAATCGTCCAGAAAATCGAAGCTGCACGCCAGGAAGGCGACCTCAAGGAAAACGGCGGATACCACGCCGCCAAGGAGGAGCAGGGCAAGATCGAGGCCCGCATCCGCCAGCTCACCGCCCTTCTCCGCGACGCGCACGTGGGCGAGTCCCCGGCCGACGACGGAATTGTCGAGCCCGGAATGATCGTCGTGGCAAAGATCGCCGGAGACGAGGAGACGTTCCTTCTTGGCTCCCGCGAGATCGCGGGCGACTCGGACCTTGATGTCTTCAGCGAAAAGTCCCCCTTGGGTTCCGCCATCGTTGGCCACAAAGAGGGCGACAAGCTCAGCTACACCGCACCGAACGGTAAGGACATCACGGTGGAGATCATGTCCGCCAAGCCGTACGCAGGCTAGGGGCTTCAGCTCCGGAACCGCGGCAATAGCCTTATAACGAACGACGCCGGCCCTCCCCTTCGCGGGGACGGCCGGCGTCGTTCGTTAAGGCTTATCTTTCCGTCGCCTGGCGTTGCTGCGGAACGCGCCGGGGCTTCAGCAGCATGGCCGCGGCGACGCCGCCGAGGGCACCGCCCAGGTGGGCCTGCCACGAGACAAAGCCTGCCACGCCGGGGAGGACGCCGAACAGGATTCCGCCGTAGGTGAGGAACAGGACCACCGACAGCGCTATCTGCCACCAGTTGCGATTGAAGAACCCGCGCACCAGCAGGAACGCGAAAAAGCCGAAGACCAGGCCTGAGGCGCCCACTGTGATCCCCCAGCCGCCGATCAGCCAGACTAACAAACCTGAGCCGAACCAGCTGAAGGCCACTGCCGTGAGGAAGACCCTGAGCCCGGACAGAAAAACGAGGAAGCCGAAGATGATCAGCGGCAGTGCGTTGGAGACCACATGGCCGAGGTTGGCGTGGAACAGCGGGAACGTGAGGATGTCCAGCAGGCCGTCGGCGCTTCGCGGCCGGAGGCCGAACGTCCTGTTCAGGGAATGGAACGTGGCAGCATTAACCAGTTCGATCGCGAACAGCAGCACAATGAAGAGCCCCAGCACCAGCAGCCCGCCCTGTGCGCGTGCGGCAGGGGTATGCCTCGTTTGCGCTTGTCCCCCCGAAGCGTCAAGCACCATGGTCCCTAGTGGACCACGATCGGCTGGAAACCCTCGGCACGGAGTGCGCCCAGGACCTGCTCACAGTGCTCGTGGCCCTTGGTTTCCAGGTTGACGGTGATGGACACATCTCCCATGCTGATGGAGCCGCCCACGCGGGTGTGGTCCAGGCCTGTGACGTTGGCATCGTTCTCGGCGATGATCCGGGCGATGGTGGCCAGCGAACCCGGCCGGTCATCCAGCATCATGCGCACCGTCATGAACCGGCCTGCAGCGGAAAGGCCCCGCTGGATCACCTTGAGCATGAGCATGGGGTCGATGTTGCCGCCGGAGAGGATCACCGCCGTGGTGCCGGGATTCTCGATCTTGCCGTCCATCAGGGCGGCCACGCCCACGGCACCGGCCGGTTCCACCACCATCTTGGCGCGTTCGAGCAGGAAGATCAGCGCGCGGGCGAGGGAATCCTCGCTGACGGTCACGACGTCGTCCACGAGTTCCCGGATGATGCTGAAGGGCAGTTGCCCGGGACGGCCCACGGCAATGCCGTCAGCCATCGTGGAGACCTTCTTCAACGGCACCAGGGCGTCCGCGGCCAGGGACGGCGGGTAGGCCGCGGCGTTTTCGGCCTGGACACCGATGATCCGGATGTCCCGGCCCAGCTCCCGGGCCCGTGCCTTCACTGCAACCGCCACGCCGGCCAGCAGCCCGCCGCCGCCGACGCCCATCAGGATGGTGTCAACGTTGGGGATCTGCTCCAGGATTTCCAGCCCCACCGTGCCCTGGCCGGCAACGACGTCCACGTTGTCGAACGGGTGGACAAAAACAGCGCCGGTTTCATCGGCATAGCGCTGGGCTTCGGCGAGTGCTTCGTCCACGTTATGCCCGTGCAGGACCACTTCGGCGCCGTGACTGCGGGTGGCCGCCAGCTTGGGCAGGGCCACACCCAGCGGCATGTAGATCCGGGCCTTGATGCCCAGGCTCTTCGCTGCCACGGCGACGCCTTGCGCATGGTTTCCGGCCGAGGCCGCCACCACGCCGCGCTTTTTCTCCTCGGCCGCAAGTTTGGCCATTCGGACGTAGGCGCCGCGGACCTTGAACGAGCCGGCCCGTTGGAGGTTTTCGCACTTGAAGAAGACGTCGCCGCCCACCATGCTGCCCAACGCCCGGGACGATTCCACCGGGGTCCGGGTAATAATCCCCTCAAGCAGCTTTTGCGCCTCCAGGACATTGTCCAGCGTGACGGGCAGGCTATTGAGGGTTTTCACGAACTAGTCTCCTTTGGGGAATTCGGCTGGGGCGTCCGGGCCGGCATGTCCGGCGGGAGTACCCGTTGACTGTGCGGCTCCATTGCCGCGGCCCGGATTCGCACCGGGAAGGTAGACATCCTTGAAGGTGTTGTCTTGGCTGGATCCGGAGTCCCCGGTTACATCCGGGCCCACCGCAGCCAGCACTCCTTCATGTTCCCACGTTCTGGCAGCAATATATCGAATCGCCGAGTTTGCTACGGCAAGGATGGGCACCGAGAAGAGTGCGCCCGGGATTCCGGCGAGGTAGGAACCGGCCGCCACGGACAGAATGACCGCCACCGGGTGCAGGGCCACGGCCTTGCCCATAACGAGCGGCTGCAGGATGTGGCTCTCCAGCTGCTGGACCAGCAGCACGATCCCTAGCATGACAAGCGCGTTGACCCAGCCGTTCGCCACGAGGGCAAGGAGCACGGCCACGGCTCCGGTGACCAGGGCGCCCACGATGGGGATGAAGGAGCCTATGAAGACCAGAACTCCCAGCGGAAGCGCCAGCGGCACCCCAATGATGGCTGCGCCCACGCCAATTCCCACGGCGTCCACAAAAGCCACGAACATCTGGATGCGGGCGTAGCTGACCATCGACGTCCAGCCCTTGCGGCCGGCACCGAAGGTGGCGGCGCGGGCTTTCCGTGGCAGCAGCCGGACCAGGAAACCCCAAATCCGGTCACCTTCAAGGAGGAAGAAGATCAGGATGAACAAGGCGAGGATGAGTCCAGCAGCAAAATGCCCGGCCGTGCTTCCGAATGATAGGGCGCCGCTGAGGATGCTGCTGCTGTTGTTCTGCAGTGCGGCCGTGGCGTCCTGCAGATACTGGTCGATTTGGGCGGCCGTCAGGTGCAGCGGACCTTCCGCCAGCCAGCCCTGGATCTGCTGGATCCCGGTCAGCGCCTCGCTCCACAGTTCGCTGAATCCCCGGACAAGCTGCCGTCCCACGAGCGCCAGGGAGCCGCCGATGAGGCCGAGGAAGCCCAGCACGGTGATGGCGACGGCGCCGCCGCTCGGGACCCGCCGGGCCTTGAGCCATCGTGTGATGGGGCTCAGCAGGCCGGCCAGCAGGGCTGCCACCATCACGGGGATGATGAGGAAGCTAATCTTGCTCAGCAGCCAGATCAGCGCGGCGCTGACCAGGAGAATGAGCCCCAGCCGCCAGGCCCACGAGGCGGCGATCCGCACACCGTAGGGAATGTCCTGGTCCAGTTCGCGGTCCGTCAGCACCCGCAACGGAGGCGCAGGTGCGGCAGCCGCTGCGGCGTCGGGCAACCCTGCTGTTTTAGCATCGGGTTGAGCATCGGGGCTATGGTTTGGTGCGGCGTCCTCTGCTGGCGTCATAGCCTTATACTTCCCCAGCTGAGCCCCGATGGGAAACCGCCACGGCCACCAGCTGCCGGGCCCCGGCACGGAAGGCACGGTTGGCGGAAGCACCGGACTACAGGGACGCGCTGATGCCCCAGGTCATGGTGAAGGACTCCCCCGCTGCCAGCCAGCGCAGGCCGTCGCCGCTGTTGAACGCATTTGCCGGGCCGGTCATGGGCTCGATAGCCACAGCCTTTGGCCTGCCGGGGAACTTGTCCGTGACGAAGACATGGACGTAGCCGCACGATTCGTCCTGCCAGAGGCTCACGCTGCGGCCGTCGGACGCCTGCAGCGTCTGGCGCGCCACGCCGCGGTCGAGCACCAGGTCCGTGTAGGCGACGTCGATGTCCAGTTCGGCAACGGTCCGGCCGCCGCGCAGGTCCAGTTCCCCGCTGACGGGCTCCGCGCTGCGGGGTATGAGGCGTTCGTCCGCAACAAGCCGGCTGCCGGCGCCCACTGTGAGGACCAAATCCTCGGCAGGCACGTCACCAAGCCTGAGGTAGGGGTGGGACCCGAGAACGAAGGGTGCGGACGACTGGGAATCGTTGAGGAGCGTCTGGCGGACCACCAGGCCCAGGTCCTCGGCCAGCTCGTACTGCACGCGGTGCCGGACCAGGAAGGGGTATCCATGCTGGGGGAAGATCGGGGCTTCCAGCGTCACCGAAAACTCGGACTCGTCCACGAGCACGTACGAGGTGTTGCGCAACAGGCCGTGGCTGGCGTTGTTCCGGGACACTTCGGTGATGTCCAGCTGCTGCTTCCTGCCGTCCAGGTACCAGACCCCGTCCTCCACCCGGTTGGCCCAGGGCGCCAGCGTGATCCCGGTGGCTCCCGGCGGGATGTCCGCGTCCCCGTACGTTTCCGTCAGCTGGACGCCGCCGCGCGTGTAGAGCCGCAGGCCGGCGGCCAGCTCCGTAACCACAGCCAGGGCATCACCGCGACGGAGCTCGTACTGGCCGCCGGACGCATAGCGGCGTGAATGAGGGGTGCTCGAAGTCATGGGCACAACCGTACCTGCTCACGCCTGCCGCCTTATCCTGCCGGAACCACACAAGGCAGGCATGTTAACTTTTGTTCGAAACTATTTCTTTTTGATCGTTTTATGGGAGAATTGGAAATGCCAGCCGTTCCGCCCCCAGGGCGGGGCTCCGATGGCAGCCGCTCGCAAAGGACAAGACGTATGACACACATCACCAGCACCAACCTCGCCGATGGCCGGGAGCTGCTCTATTTCGATGACGCCACGCCCGGAAAGAGTGCGCGCAGGCCGGAGGAGACCCCCGACCGCCGCGAGCTGCCGGCCAGGAGCGAGCCGGGCGAAGTCAGGTTTGATGCACTGACCGGCGAGTGGGTGGCCGTGGCCGCGCACCGCCAGAGCCGCACGCACCTGCCCCCGGCGGACCAGTGCCCCATCTGCCCGACGACTCCGGCCAACCCCTCGGAGATCCCGGCGCCGGACTACGACGCCGTCGTGTTCGAGAACCGTTTCCCCTCGCTGGGGCCGGCGCTGGGGCCGGTTCCGGGCAACGCCGGCTGGGGAACCACCGGCACGGCCTTCGGCCGTTGCGAAGTGGTGTCCTTCACCCCCGACCACACCGGGTCCTTCAGCGGGCTGAGCGAAACGCGGGCACGCACCGTCGTGGAGGCCTGGGCGCACCGCACCGGGGCACTCAACGCACTGCCGGGCATCCAGCAGGTATTCCCGTTCGAGAACCGCGGCGCAGATATCGGCGTGACCCTGCACCACCCGCACGGCCAGATCTACGCCTACCCCTACGTCACTCCGCGCGCGGCAGTGATGGGCGCAGCCGCCCGGAAATTCTACGACGACGCCGACGGCCGGCGGACGCTGACCGGCTCGCTCCTGCGGTCGGAACGCGAGGACGGAAGCCGCATGGTCCTGGAGGGCGAGAATTTCAGCGCGTACGTCCCGTTCGCGGCCCGCTGGCCGCTGGAGGTGCACCTGGTTCCGCATCGCCAAGTGCCGGACCTCGCAGCGCTCAGCGGAGAGGAAAAAGACGAACTGGCGCACGTGTACCTCGATCTGCTCAAACGGCTCGATGCCCTCTACCCCACGCCCACTCCTTACATCTCCGCCTGGCACCAGGCCCCGCTCGATGAGCTCTTGCGCCCGGCAGGCTACCTCCACCTGCAGCTGACCTCCCCCCGCCGGGCGGAGGATAAGCTCAAATACCTGGCCGGCTCCGAAGCGGCCATGGGTGCTTTCATTAATGACACCACCCCCGAACTGGTGGCGGAGCGGCTACGCACCGTTACGGTTCCCGCAGCAGCACTCAACCCACTCCCGGAAGGCGCACACGCATGACCGCCCCACTCAGCAACGGCGACCTGGGCAGCAGTGACCTCGCGGCACGGTTCCAGGACGCCTTCGGTTCCGCCCCGGACGGTGTCTGGCAGGCGCCGGGCCGCGTGAACCTGATCGGCGAGCACACCGACTACAACGACGGCTTCGTCCTCCCGTTCGCCATCGACAGGACAGCCCGGGTGGCGGTCCGCGTCCGCCCCGATTCGACCCTCCGCCTGCTGTCCACATACGGCGACCAGGGCATGACGACGGCGGACACCGCGTCGCTGGACGGTTCACGGGCCAAGGGCTGGACCAAGTACCCCCTCGGCGTCATCTGGGCGCTGCAGGAGCGCGGCATTGAGGTGCCTGGCCTTGACCTGCTGCTGGATTCCAACGTTCCCCTCGGCGCCGGACTCTCCTCGTCCCACGCCATTGAGTGCGCCGTGATCTCAGCCCTCAACGACCTGACGGGCGCCGGGCTCAAGGACGAGGAAATGGTCCTGGCCACCCAGCGCGCCGAGAACGACTTCGTCGGAGCCCCCACCGGCATCATGGACCAGTCCGCCTCACTGCGCGGCGCCAAGGACCACGCCGTCTTCCTCGACTGCAGGGACCAAAGTGTCCGGCTCGTCCCGTTCGAGACCGAACCGGCCGGGCTGGTCCTGCTGGTGATCGACACAAAGGTTTCCCATTCGCACTCCGACGGCGGCTATGCCTCCCGCCGCGCTTCATGCGAGCTCGGGGCCGAAGTGCTGGGCGTCAAGGCGCTCCGCGATGTGGGCGTTGAGGACCTTGACGAAGCCGCCGGGCTCCTGGACGAGGTCACATTCCGCAGGGTCCGCCACGTCGTAACCGAGAACGACCGCGTCCTGCAGACCGTGGAACTGCTCGGCAGCGCCGGACCGGGCTCCATCGGGCCCCTGCTCGATGCCAGCCACCGATCCATGCGGGACGACTTCGAGATTTCGTGCCCCGAACTGGACCTGGCGGTGGACACCTCCCGCACCAGCGGAGCCATCGGCGCGCGCATGACAGGCGGCGGATTCGGCGGCGCGGCGATCGCCCTCACCCCCCTGTCGGCGGAGCAAAAGGTGCGCACCGCCGTCGAACAGGCTTTCTCCCGCGCAGGGTACCGGAAGCCGGATATATTCACCGTTACTCCGGCGGCCGGGGCGATGCGGCTCGTGTAGCTCGGGCGTAGGCTGGGCGCATGTCAGAAGCTGTCATTGTTTCCGCCGCCAGAAGCCCGATCGGACGCGCTTTCAAGGGGTCCCTGAAGGACGAGCGGCCGGATGACCTGGCCGTGGCGATGGTCACGGCCGCGCTGGACAAGATCCCGTCCTTCGATCCCCACGGCGCGGACGGCACCGGCCTGGACGACCTGTACCTGGGCTGCGCCGAACCGAGCGGTGAAGCAGGCTCCAACATGGCCAGGGTGGTCACCATCCTTGCAGGCCTGGACGGCGTTCCGGCGGCCACCATCAACCGGTTCTGCGCCTCCAGCCTGCAGACCATCCGCATGGCCTTCCACGCCATCAAGGCGGGCGAAGGTGACGCGTTCGTGGCTGCCGGCGTCGAGGCCGTGTCCCGCTACCCCAACTGGGCCGGCGCGGGCGAAACCGACGCCGGCACGCACAACCCGCTCTTCGACTCAGCCCGGCGGCGTACCGAGGCGCGGGCTGCATCCAACACGCCCTGGACCGATCCGCGGCTGGGCGGCCGCATGCCGGACATCTACATCGCAATGGGACAGACCGCGGAAAACGTGGCCACCACCTACGGGATCAGCCGGGCCGAGCAGGATGCCTGGGCGGTCCTGAGCCAGAACCGCGCCGAGGCGGCCATAGCCTCGGAATTCTTTGCCCGCGAGATCACCCCGTACACCCGCCGCGACGGCACCGTCGTGACGCTGGACGACTCCCCGCGCGCCGGAGTCACCCTCGAAGCAGTTGCCGCGCTCCAGCCCGTGTTCCGCAGCGAGGGGACGGTGACCGCCGGCAACGCGTGTCCGCTGAATGACGGGGCAGCCGCCGTGGTGGTGATGAGCGGTAACCGTGCCCGTGAACTCGGACTGGAGCCGCTGGCACGGATTGTGTCCACGGGCGTCAGCGCCCTTTCCCCCGAACTTATGGGCATGGGCCCCGTCGAAGCCACCCGCGTGGCACTCAAGCGTGCGCGGCTGGCAATCGGGGACATCGACCTCGTGGAACTCAACGAGGCGTTCGCCGTGCAGGTGGTGGCCAGCGCCCGTGAACTTGGCATCGACCATGCACGGCTCAACGTCCACGGCGGGGCCATTGCCCTCGGGCATCCGTTCGGCATGACCGGAGTCCGCATGACCACCACACTGCTGAACGGACTCAGGGAGCGCGATGCCACGCTCGGGCTCGCCACGCTCTGTGTTGGCGGCGGCCAGGGAATGGCAGTGGTGTTCGAGCGGCTTAGCTAAGCCGAAAGGAAACTCGCCACCAAGGGAAAGGGCCCCGCCGTTTGGCGGGACCTTTCCAACTGAAGCACGACGGCGTTCGCCGGCTTGGGTCCTACTCGTCGCCGCGGAGGATCGCCAACAGGCGGATGATCTCCACGTACAGCCAGACCAGGGTGACAGTGAGGCCGAAAGCTGCGGTCCAGGAGAACCGTTCCGGGGCTCCGTTGCGGACACCTTCATCGATGCTGGTGAAGTCCATGACCAGGGAGAACGCGGCCAGGCCGATGGCCAGGATGCCGATGGCAACGCCAATAATTCCACTGCGCAGGCCGAAGGGTTCACTCGTCAGGCCCGTCATCATCATGACGAGGTTCACCACGGAGAACAGGGCGTAGCCGACCATGGCGATCAAGAAGAACTTCATGGCCTTGGGTGTGGCACGTACCTTGCCGCTCTTGAACAGGAGCAGCGTCACCGCGAAGACGGACAGCGTTCCGACGACGGCCTGCAGGCCGACTCCCGGGTACATCGTGTCCAGGACGCGGGTGAGCCCGCCGAGGAAGAGTCCTTCCAGCCCCGCGTACGCCAGGATCAGCGCCGGCGACGGCTGCTTCTTGAAGGTGTTGACGAGCGCCAGGACGAAGCCGCCCAGTGCGCCGACGATCATCAGCAGGGAGGCCAGCGACATGCTCACGAACAGCGTCACAGCCGCGCCGGCGATCAGCACGCCGAGGCACGCGGCCGTCTTGATGATGACGTCGTCAAAAGTCATCCGCCCGGTTTCGGCCGGGCCGGCTGCCGGCTGGTTGTACATCTGCTGCAGCTGATCATGGGTCATGTTCTGCTGCTGGGCCATCCAGCCGCCCTGCGCGTCCATGACCTGGCCCGGGGCGCGGCCAGGGGCCTGGCCGTACTGCTGACCGTAGGGGTTCTGGCCGTACTGAGCCTGCGGAACAGGCGGTGCCTGGGTGGCTCCACGGAAATTCTTTCCGTTGAAGATCGGGTTTCCGCCAAGTGCCATTGCGGGTGTCCTCCAAATAAAGGGGGTAGGTGGTGATCCTTATAGTTCAAGGTACCAATTTCCACGTACGGGCGGCAGGGATAGTTCCCCCGCGGGTGCACCCGAAACCCAACCGTGACATGGCCCACCGCCGCCAGGGGACGTTTCCCCGGCCCGTCCCCACCCCCGGCAGGCGGGACGACTGTTTAGGAACACGCAGACTCAACAAAAGTTTTCTTTAGCTGAACTGAATTAATTCTCAGGCTGGGCTTCACGGTTGTTATCCGATCGCTATCTTAGGCGTGCCTACACGGCGCTTCTTTGGCGTCTGCTAGCTGTAACATAAGCCCAAGCAGGGTGACCAACATCACAAGATATTCGGTTTGTCTACCGCATATTCGGCGCCACGATCGGTCTCCTGCTCCGTTCGCAGTGGTTGTAAAGGCGCAACCCAGACCACCCCCATGTGGAGGTTTTCATTTTGAGAAGCACACCGAGAGGCCTGTCGCACAGACGGCGCGGCGGATTGCTGAAGGCTGTGGGGGCTATTTTCGCCGCCGTCGTCGCAATTCTGCTCGTCGTTGCCCCGGCATCGCAGGCCACCACCCCCTCGCCGACACCATCCCCGTCGAACCAGCAGTTCCAGAACAGCATCAGCGGCTTCCTGCGGGACGATGCCCGCGCACCTATCGCTGACGTTACTATCACCGCCAAAAGCGGTGATTTCACCGGGACCGCAAAATCAGGCGCCAACGGTTCCTGGACCATCGGAGTCCCGGTCCAGGGCACCTATGAAGTGGAGCTGGACGAATCCACGCTCCCCGAAGGCATTAAGCTCGCCGACGGCCAGGAAAATCCTCGTAACGTCACCTTCAGCCAGACTTCCAATCTCTCCGTGATCTTCGCCTTCGGCAAAGGCATCGTCGTCCAGCAACAGGACTTCGGCCAGAACCTGCTCAACAGGCTCGTGGCCGGTCTCAGCTTCGGCCTTTTGCTGGCGCTGGCCTCCGTCGGACTCTCGCTGATCTTCGGAACCACGGGGCTCACCAACTTTGCCCATGGCGAAATGGTTACCTTCGGCGCTGTCCTGGTCTTCGCCTTCAACGCCATGAGCCTTCCGTTCTGGCTGGCGATCATCCTTGCCCTGCTGGGCGGCGGACTGTTCGGCTACGTCCAGGACGCCGGTCTGTGGAAGCCGCTGCGCCGCCGCGGAACCGGCCTGGTGCCGATGATGATCGTCAGCATCGGCCTCGCACTGGCAGTCCGCTACGTCATTCAGTTCTACTTCGGCGGATCCACCCAGCAGCTGCCGTACGCACAAAGCACCGAGATCCAGATCGGGCCCATATCCATCTCGCCCAACAACCTGTGGTCGCTGATCATCAGTGCCGTCGTGATCGCCCTGATCGGCATCATCCTGCTGAAGACCCGGCTGGGCAAGGCGACCCGTGCGGTCGCCGACAATCCTGCCCTCGCGGCAGCCTCCGGCATCGACGTCGACAACGTGATCCGGATTGTCTGGGTCGCCGGCGGCATGCTGGCCTCCCTCGGCGGCATCCTGTGGGCCTACTACCGGCCGGGCGTTACCTTCGACATGGGTTCACAGATCCTGCTGCTCATCTTCGCAGGCGTGACCCTTGGCGGCCTGGGCACCGTATTCGGTGCACTGATCGGATCCGTCATCGTCGGCATCTTCGTGGAGCTGACCACCGTGTTCGGCCTCGCCGCCGACCTTAAGTATGTGGGAGCACTGTTCATCATGATTGTTGTCCTCTTGTTCCGGCCGCAGGGCATCCTGGGCCGTCGCGAGCGCGTGGGTTAGGAGACAGCCATGGACTTCGGATTTATATTTTCCAGCGCCGCCGGTGAACTGTTCAGCCCGACGACGGCGGCGTACGCGCTTGCCGCCCTCGGCCTCGCCGTTCACTTCGGCTACTCCGGCCTGCTGAACTTCGGCCAGGCTGGCTTCATGGCGGTGGGCGCCTACGGGTTCGCCATCTCCACACTGAGCTTCGGCGTGCCGTTCTTCATCGGCCTGCTCATCGCCATCGTCTGCTCGTCGATCTTCGCGCTGCTGCTGGGTATTCCAACCCTGCGCCTGCGCGCTGATTACCTGGCCATCGTCACCATCGCGGCAGCGGAAATCGTCCGCTACATCGTCACCACCAACCAGCTGACCTCCGTGACCGGTTCCGCCAACGGCCTGGCCGCCTTCGAAGGAGGGTTCTACTCCATGAACCCGTTCCCCGAGGGCTCCTATCTCGGCATGAACAACAGGGACTTCTTCATCCGAGCAGTCGGCTGGGGACTTGTGATCGTCTGCTGCACGCTGGTATGGCTCCTGATGCGGAGCCCATGGGGACGCGTCCTCAAGGGAATCCGTGAGGACGAAAACGCCGTGCGATCACTCGGCAAGAACGTGTACGCCTACAAGATGCAGGCCCTGGTCATCGGCGGAGTCCTCGGTGCCTTGGCCGGCATGATCTTCACGCTTCCCCGCGGCGCTGTCCAGCCGGCCAACTACGGCACGGAGCTGACGTTCTTCCTGTACACCTGCCTGCTGCTGGGCGGTCTCGGGACTGTGCTGGGCCCGGTGGTTGGCGCCATGATTTTCTGGGTGGTGCTGTCACTTACCCAGGGCATCCTCTACGGCCTCATTGAATCCGGCGCCGTGACCTGGCTGAACACCGTCCAGGCCGGTCAGCTGCGCTACATCCTCGTGGGTGTCGCACTGATGCTGCTGATGATCTTCAGGCCCCAGGGTGTCTTTGGCAACAAGAAGGAGCTGGCATTCGCATGAGCGAACAACTCAATGTTCCGTCACAAGGCAATACCGAAAAAATCGACTACATGACGGACTCCCGGCCGATCGCCGCCGGGGAAACGGCTCCCGGCTGCAAAAAGCGGGACCCCATCGTCGTGGCCGAAAACGTGACCCGCAGCTTCGGCGGCATCAACGCGGTCGACGTCGAGTACCTCGAGATCCCCCGGCACAAGATCACCGCCCTGATCGGACCCAACGGTGCAGGCAAAACCACGCTGTTCAACCTCCTCACCGGGTTCGATATGCCGAACTCGGGCAAATGGCAGTTCGAAGGCAACAGCCTCGCCGGCGTCTCCCCCTACAAGGTGGCCCGGATGGGGATGGTCCGCACGTTCCAGCTGACCAAGGTTATGGGCAAGCTCACCGTGATGGAAAACATGCGGCTGGGTGGCTCGGAACAGCCCGGCGAGCGGCTCTCGAAGGCCCTGTTCAAGGGCCTCTGGGGCGGCCGGGAAAAGGAGATCACCGCACAGGCCAACGTCCTGCTGGAGAAGTTCAAGCTGGACACCAAGAAGGACGACTACGCGGCGTCGCTGTCCGGAGGCCAGCGCAAGCTCCTTGAAATGGCGCGTTCGCTGATGGTCAGGCCCAAGCTGGTAATGCTGGATGAGCCCATGGCAGGCGTTAACCCGGCCCTGACCCAGTCCCTCCTGGACCACATCAAGAACCTCAAAGCGGAAGGCATGACCGTGCTTTTCGTGGAGCACGACATGAACATGGTGCGCCACATTGCCGACTGGGTAGTGGTCATGGCCGAAGGCAAGATCGTTGCCGAAGGTCCGCCGGTCGACGTAATGAAGAACCCCGCGGTGATCGACGCATACCTGGGCGCCCACCACGATGTGGACCTGGGCGACGCTGAAGGCATCAAGGAGCTGGCAGCCGAGCTGGTGGCCGACGAGGAGTCGATCGTCGGCACCGAAGACGCCGGCATCATTGCCATCGACGTCGTCGCCGGAGAGTCGGACGAAACCGAACCCAGGAAGAAGGAGACCGAATGAGTGCCACCAGCGCGGCTGCGGCCGCCACACCGGCCGCAGCGGAACAAGCGGTCGTCAAGGTCACCAACCTGGTGGCAGGCTACATTCCCGGCGTCAACATCCTCAACAGCTGCAGCATCGAGGCCCGCAAAGGCGAACTGATCGGCATCATCGGCCCCAACGGCGCCGGCAAGTCCACGCTGTTGAAGGCGATGTTCGGCCTGGTGAAGGTGCACTCGGGCTCTGTCATAGTCCGGGGGCAGGACATCACCGGGCTGAAGGCCAACAAACTCGTGTCCAAGGGCGTGGGCTTCGTCCCGCAGAACAACAACGTGTTCGCGACTTTGACCATTGAGGAGAACATGCAGATGGGCATGTTCCAGCGGCCCAAGGATTTCGCCGAACGGTTCGAATTCGTCGCCAGCCTGTTCCCCGAGCTCGCCAAGCGTCGCGCCCAGCGGGCCGGCTCACTCTCCGGCGGTGAACGCCAGATGGTGGCCATGGGACGTGCACTGATGATGGAGCCCGCCGTCCTGCTGCTCGACGAGCCGTCGGCCGGCCTCTCCCCCGTCAAGCAGGATGAGACCTTCCTGCGTGTACACGAGATCAACCGTGCCGGTGTTTCGGTGATCATGGTGGAGCAGAACGCCCGCCGCTGCCTGCAGATCTGCGACCGGGCCTACGTGCTGGACCAGGGCAAAGACGCGTACACGGGCACCGGCCGGGAGCTCATGAAGGACCCCAAGGTCATCCAGCTCTACCTCGGCACCTTGGCGGACGAAGTCTAGGCCGCCTTCAGGAGCTGCAGAAGGGCCGTCACCGCGTGGTGGCGGCCCTTTCTGTGTTCCTGGACCGGCGCTGCCCTCGCGGGCGCCCTGCAGCCACTTGCTCGGCGTCTGCACTCGTTCCCCACGCAACAGAAAGCCCCCGTCCGGCTGGACGGGGGCTTTCGTGCTGTCTAGGTTGAGGCGGCTTTACAGCTTGCCGAATTCTTCCTTGGACGGCTTGTAGGTGTTGTCATCCTGGTACTCGTAGATGCCGATGTAGGCTTCCGTCGGGTCACCGGCGTCTGAGAAGGACACCGGACCGGACTGGCCGTCGTAGTCGATGTCCTTGCCGTTGCGGAGCAGCGTGACACAGGATGCGAAGTCGGTGCACTTCTCGCCGGCTTCGGATACTGCCTTGAGCTGCTTGGCGATGTCAGTGCCCTTGGTGCTCTTGGCGGCCTCGGCTGCCAGGGCGATCAGGTTGACGGCGTCGTAGGACTCGCCTGCGTAGCTGTAGTCCTTCAGGGCCGGGTCAATGGCCAGCAGCTTCTTCTTGAAGTCATCCTTGGCGAAGGTGCCCGGGATGGTGCCCTGGGCGCCCTTCAGCGTGCCGGCCTGGAAATCCTTGCTGTAATCTGAAGTGTTGCCGTCCACCATGAACATCTGGGTCGCCTTGATGCCCTTGCCGGTCATCAGGGGAACGATGCTCTTGGCCTGGTCGAAGGTGATCAGGGCAATGGCGTCGGGCTTGGAGGCGATGACCTTGTCCACCTGGCTGCTGAACTGCGAGTCGCCTTCGTTGAAGAGCTCCTCGGCCACAACCTTGCCGCCGGCAGCTTCGAAAGCGGACTTGACGTTCTTCGCCAGGCCGGTGCCGTACGCATCGTTCAGGACGATCATGCCCACGGTCTGTGCGCCACAGGTCGCCATGTAGTTGCCGAGGACCTTGCCCTGCAGCACGTCCGAGGGAGCCGTGCGCCAGTAGAGGCCCTTGTCATCCCAGGTAGTGAAGTCAGGGGACGTGTTCGCCGGCGAGAACTGGATAACGCCGGCACCGGTGATCTGGTTGATGACGGTCTTGGAAACGCCTGAGGACGCAGCACCGACGATTGCGCTGACGCCGCTGCCGAGCAGTGCCGTGGTGGACTGCGTGGCGATGTCCGTCTTGGTGTCGCCGGAGTCGCGGTGGATAACCTCAACGGGCTTGCCCAGTACGCCGCCTGCGTCATTAACTTCCTTGATGCCAAGGTTGACGCCGGCAATTTCGGGCGGGCCGAGGAACGCCAGCGACCCCGTTGTCGGCAGGAGCGATCCAATCTTGAGCGGTGTTTCGGTGGTGGTGGTCGAGGCGGGAACCGAGCCGCCGGCACCTGGCGCGGTGGTGGCGCCGCCGCTGGCGCTGGGCGCCGGGCACGCAATGCCAGAGGCTGCCGGGGTGGTGGAGCCTGTCGAACTCGGGGTGGACGAACCGCCACAAGCCGTAGCCAGAAGGGCGACGCCGATGCTAAGCGCTGTCAGCTTAGCGACTCGGGGCGCCGCCTGGGGGAGTGAAATCATTTAGAGTCTCCTCGATCGAAAGGTGCGAACGGCCTTTGATGCGAATTACCAGGTGTTCCTGATTTAACTTCAAGCTAGTGCAATTTTCACGCGAACATAAGTGACTATGGTCACATCCTTATAACAGTCGTTGCATATGGGAAACCACGATGCGGAGGTGCAGGAAAGCGGCATGATCCCGCCGGAGGAGGGCGCACGGAAGGACGGCGCGTCAAGAAAAGGAAAGTACCCCAGGTGGGACTCGAACCCACAACACGCGGATTTTAAGTCCGCTGCCTCTGCCAATTGGGCTACTGGGGCGCCCGGTCAATGGTATCCCGTCAGAGCCGTTCGAAGGGCGCGGCATACCGGAACCTTCCATGGACACCTCCGGGCCAAACGGCTAGCGGGAGCAGCTGGAAGTGTTCATCCCACCGCTCCTCCGGCGGTTCGATGCCCAGGGAGACCGACGGCACGAATCCGAAACGGGAGTAATACTCCGGGCCGCCCAGCAAGGCAATCCCCCGCTCCCCCGCGGCATTGGCACGCGACACGGTTTCCTGCATGAGTGCGGAGCCGATGCCGTGGCGCTGCAGCCGGGGCACCACTCCGATGGGGCCAAGGCCCAGCAGCTCGAGGTCACCCACCCAACCCCGGGTGCTGATGACATGGCCCACCACTTCGCCTGCCTGTTCGGCAACGATGCTGAACTGGGGCAGATACTCTTCGCAGTCGAAGAGTTCCTTCAGCAGCCCGACTTCCACGGGTTCGCCGTCGACGGGGAGCCCGGTTGCCGGCGAGACCGAGAAGGCCGCCGCCGTCAGCTCCAGTATGGCCGGTCTGTCCTCCGGCCGCTCACTGCGCAGGACGAGCTCGGGCGCAGGCTGGTCCGAGCTTTCGGCCGCAAATTCGTGGAGTATCTCCAGGGCGCGGTCTGCGTCGGCCACCGGAACCAGGAGATGATCGTGGTGGAATCCGGCCAGGACGTTGCAGCTGATGCGGGCGTCCGTGAGCGCCGCGCTGACTGCAGCCGTGAGGCCAATGGCTTCGAGGGATGAATGCACCTCGAGCGTGATCCACGCGGCAACAAAGTCGTAGGGAAGCTCCAGCTTGTCCGCCTCCGCCCGCGGCAGCACCACCGTGAGGCCTTCCGCTTCCCGGACGGCGGCTTCGATGCCGGCAACAAGCGGTCTGCCGTACGGCCAGAGGGCGTAGACGTACTCACCCTCCCGCAGGATGGGGTGGATGGATGCCAAGAGGGTCCGGATGTCCTTTTCACCAGTCATGGGGCCATTAAACAACAACGGCGGCCGTTCCCCCGGGAACGGCCGCCGTCGACGGCTTTCGCGTGCTACTTGTTGTCAGCCGACACGGTCTGCTTCTGCTGGCTGTTGCTTCCGGCGCTGCCGGACTCAGCCGGCTTTTCAGCGGCCGGTGCGGCCGGAGCTGCAGCCGGCTTGGGTGCCGGAGCGGCGGCGGCGACGAATGCGCCGCGCGGGTTGTCCAGGTCGATCAGCTGCGTAGTGTCGCGGCCCATGATGAAGGAGAGGATCCAGCCGAAGATGACGCGGATCTTGCGCTCAACCGTGGGCATGGCCAGGCCGTGGTAGCCACGGTGCGCCAGCCAGGCCAGGGGGCCCTTGAGACCGATGCGGCCCAGGAGGTTGATGTTGGCAACGCCCTTCCATTCGCCGAAACCGGCAACGGCGCCCAGGTTCTTGTGCTTGTAGTCCTTGAGCTCCTTGTCCCAGCGGGAGGCCCACAGGTTCTTGGCGAGGCGCTTGGCCTGGCGAAGTGCGTGCTGCGCGTTCGGTACACAGGTACCGTCCGGCAGGCCGCTGCCCGTGAGGTCCGGCACGGCGGCGATGTCGCCGGCAGCCCAGGCGTTCTCGATGATGCCTTCGTCACCCGCGACGCGCAGGTCCGGAAGGACGCGGACGCGTCCGCGCGGCTCGAGCGGGAAGTCGGTGGAGCGGACCATCGGGTTGGCCTGCACGCCGGCAGTCCAGACGAGGGTGTCTGCTTCGAATTCCTGTGCCGGGGTCTTGTCCGGAAGGTTGATGAGCTTCAGGGAGCCCTCGGCGCTGTCCAGCGAGGTGTTCAGCAGCACCTCGATGCCGCGGCTGCGCAGGTGCTCAACGACCCAGTCGGCCTGCTTGGCCGTGACCTCGGGCATGATGCGGCCCATGGCTTCAACCAGGACGAAGCGGACTTCCTCCTGCTTGACGCGGGGGTTGTTCTTGACGGCCGCGCGGGCGAGGTCTTCCATCTCGGTGATGCACTCGATGCCGGCGAAGCCGCCGCCAACCACCACGAAGGTGAGGGCACGGGCGCGTGCTGCGGGATCAGTGATGGTGGAACCGGCTTCGATCCGCTCGAGGACCTTGTTGCGGAGTGCAACGGCTTCCTCGATGGTCTTGAGGCCGATGCCCTTGTCCGCCAGGCCCTTGATCGGGAAGGTGCGGGTAATGGCGCCAGCGGCAATGACGACGTCGAAGTACGGCACCTCAAAGTTCGCGCCGCCGTCGGAAGGGGCAACCACGGCTGTCCGGTTCGCATGGTCGATCGACGTGACGCGGCCCTGGATGAGTTCCGTCTGCTTCAGGTGCTGGCGGTGGGAGACGACAGCGTGGCGCGCCTCAATGTTTCCGCCGGCTACTTCCGGCAGGAAGGGCTGGTAAGTCATGTAGGGCAGCGGATCAACGACAGTGACGATGCCACCGGCATTCGCGATCTTGTTCTGCAGTTTGAGGGCTACGTACAGGCCGACGTACCCGCCGCCGACGACGAGTACCCTGGGACGGTCCTGGAGCTGTGGGGTTGTTGCCATGATTTAAGAATACATTAGTTTGTGAAAATCTTCACTAACTAATGGCCGCCCGTTACGTTCCGCCGGAGTCCACCGCGTCCAGTACCCCGGTCTCCGGTTCGTCGGGCATGCGCCGGGGATTACGGGATGCCCTTCGAAGCTGGAATGCGGCACCTGCGACGATGGCCGCGAACAGCAGTCCGAAGCCGATGACCACCATCGCCGGTACGGCACTGTCCAGCCGGGACGGGGCCTCGGCCACGGGTATCGTGGCAGCTGGGAGCGTGGGCGGCGCACTCGTAGGGCTGTCGCCGGGTGCTACAGCGGGCGTGCTGGCGGCGGGCTCACCCCGGCGGTGGACCCTAATCCAGTCAGCTACGGTACCCAGCGGGTTCACCTTGGTTTCGGGCACGTCATCCTTCAGCGCCGCCTCGGCGTTGAGCACGCCATAACCGTAGATGGGGTCCTTGCCCGGCGCACCGGCGTCCTTGGCCGTGGTGACAATCCGGTTGATGACCTGGCTGGCTGTCATTTCAGGCCACTTGGAGCGGATCAACGCCGCCACGCCGGACACGATGGGCGTGGAACCGGAGGTGCCGGCCCATTCCGCATAGCCGCCGGCGGGCATGCCGCCGATCAGGTTTTCCGCCGGCGCGGCCACGCCGATGCTGATGCCCTGGGATGAGGCGTCCACACTGGCAGCACCCTTGCGGTCCAGCCCTGCCACCGTCAGGACGCCCGGGATGGTTGCCGGCGCCCCCACCTGTACGTTGCCGCCCACGCGGTTGCCGGCGGCGGCAACGATGACCACGTCTTTTTGTTCGGCGTAGAGGAACGCTGCGTCCCAGCTCTGCGGCCACTCCGGCGAGGTGCTGCCCAGCGAAATGTTGATCACGCGGGCGCCGTTGTCCACCGCCCAGCGGACGGCGGCTGGTATCTGTTCCTGGTCACTCTTCCCGCCGGGATTCGACGATCCAAGCCAGGTGGACACCGAGAGGATCTGCGCCTCGGGGGCGACGCCCACTATGCCGTCCGGGCCGGGTGCCGGTTTGGCACCGGGACTGGCGGTGGACTTCGGCGGCTGGTGGCCGCGGCCGGCCAGCATCGTTGCCACCAGGGTGCCGTGCTCCGGCTTTGACCCGATGCTCTTCTGCCCGTCGGCGCTGCCGGCCCCGGAAGCGTCGCTTCCCCCAACAACCACGCCTTTCAGGTCCGGGTGCTTGGCGTCCACGCCGCTGTCGATGACAGCCACCTTGACGTTGGCGCCCTTGGAGACTTCCCACGCCTTGGTGATGCCGGACTCGGCCAGCCAGTATTCCTTGTCCCGCCATGAATCGGCACGGGCTTCCGGCGCCGCGATCAGCGACGTCGCCAGGCTTCCTGCGGCAAGGGCCATCGCAGTCACGGCGGAGGCCGTCCGGCCCCAGCGGGTTGTTGCTCTGGTCATTCGGGTCCAATCGGCTCTACATCTGGCGGCCCGGCACGGTGGCAGGCTGCGGTCTCGTGGTACCGGCGGGATGCGGAATCCGGCCGGCGCGTCTTCATGAGCTGATGCCACGTCGCTATCTGATGCTCAGGGCAATTCCGTCGAGAATATCGTGTTCACTGGCCACTGCCGATGTGATCCTGCCCTCCGTCACTTCGGCCAGGCGCTCCAAAACACGGCGCCAGACCAGGCCGCCGGCGCCGATGACGTCAACCCGGCCAGGGTGCATGTACGGCAGTCCGGCGCGGTCGGCCTTGGACATCTCCAGGAGATCCGTGCAGGCTTCGCCAAAAGTGCCGAGGGGAAGTTCCGCGCCGTGGATGGCCCCAGGCGAGTATTCTGGCAGCCGCAGCGCATGGGCGGTAATGGTGGTGACCGACCCTGCGACGCCGACGACGGCGGTGGTGCGGTCCAGCGGAACGGCCAGTCCCGCCTCGCTGATGGCGGCGTCGACGTCGGCCTCCGCCGCAGCGATCTGCTCCGCCGACGGCGGGTCGTTACGAAGGTGGCGTTCGGTCATCCGCACGCAGCCGACGTCCACTGATTTGGCGGCGATGACGCCGCTGGCGTCGCCGAGGACAAATTCGGTGCTTCCGCCGCCGAGGTCCACCACAAGCACGGGGTCGGCGCCCCGGGACGGAAGCACGCTGCTGGCGCCTGCGAAGGAAAGCGCGGCTTCCTCGTCGCCTGTAATGACTTCGGGTTCCACGCCGAGGATCTCGCGGATGCCGTCCACGAACACCTTCCGGTTGCGGGCGTCACGGGTGGCGGAGGTGGCAACGAAGCGGACCTTACCGGCTCCGTGCTCACGGATAAGCTCGGCGTAGTCGGACGTTGCCGCAAAGGTCCGGTCGAGGGCCTCCTGCGCCAGTTCACCTGTTGCGTCCACGCCCTGGCCCAGCCGGACCACACGCATTTCACGCACGACGTCGGTGAGCGTGGAACTGCTCCCGTTTCCGTCCACGTCCGCGATCAGGAGTCGGATCGAATTGGTTCCGCAGTCGATGGCGGCAACCCGGGTCACTTGGCAGCCTCCGCGGAGTCTTCGGTGCTCTCTTCAGCGAGCCGCTGGGTGTTGCGTACGGGTGCCGGGCGGCCCACGATGTCGGGAAGCCCCTGCGGCCCGTGCCGGCTGAGGTCCTTTGAGGGCGCCTCTCCCCCGGTGTCCCAGGCGCCGTCGCAATAGCAGCGGTCCGCTGTCCACCATTCACTGATGGCGGCAATGGCTTCATCGCCCAGCGGATTGACTCCGGGGCCGGCAGCGAGGGAATGGCCCACCAGGACGTGGAGGCACTTCACGCGGGCGGGCATCCCGCCGGCGGAGATCCCGTTGATCTCGGGGACGGCGCCAATGCCTGACCGCTCGCCAATCTCGGCCCGGGAAACGAGATAGGCCTCGTGTGCCGCGCGGTAGTCCGCGGCGAGGCCGGAGTCTGCTGAGAGGCGCTCGTTCATCCGGTTCATCAGACCGGCGGCTTCGAGCCGGGACACGGCCGATGTAATGACCGGGTGGGTCAGGTAGAAAGTGGTGGGGAACGGCGTTCCGTTGCTGAGCCGTGGTGACGTCGCCGCGACCAGGGGGTTGCCACAGACGCAGCGGGCCGGGATTTCGACGACGTCGCGTACGGGACGCCCCAACTGGCGGCTCAGGACGTCCAGGTCGCGGGCAGACGGGTGGCTGTAAGCCGTCACGGTTGCGGTGTCTTCCTCGACGGGGTTTCCGTCCAGGGCATTTTCGCCCACTGCATGCTGGTCCACTGGCGCGGCCGCCTTCCTGCCCTTGGAGGCTGACCCGTGGGACAGCCGGCGGAGGGCACCGCCTCTAGTCTGTTGCCGAACGCCTGATGGACTCCCAAAGCGAGTCCACCCATGGCAGGTTGGCCGGGTCCTCTGCTGATCCTGTACCGGCCTGGCCACTGGCGGTCCCGGCCGGCAGATCGCTGCCAAACACCCAGTAGCCGGTTTCTCCCGGCATAACCATGTTAATGCGGTCGCGGGCCTGCTGTTTCACGTAGTTCGGATCCTGCCAGCGGGAGACCTGGAGTTTCAGGTTGTCCCGTTCGGCTTGCCGTGCCGCGATATCCGCCTCGAGCGCGGCGATCTCGGCCCGTTTGTCGATGAAGATCTTGACTGTGGGGGCAAGCATGATGGTGATGGCAATCATGACCACGGCCAGGGCCAGCATCCGTCCGGAAAAGGCCTTAGCGGGGACGGGATCCTGGTTGCCCGAGGCATTTGTCCCGGACGCCCGGGTGGATTGGCTCGGTGACTGGCTGCCCGCCGGCCGGCCGGCGGCCTGCTTGCCGGCAGCAACCCCGGCTTTGACCGACGCCCCCAGACGGCTTGCCGTGGTGGCTTTCCCGGGCGCAGCGGGCGGCTTGGCCTCGGCGGCGGGCAGGTGCCGCGTCGCGCCGAAATCCGCGCGGATGACTTCAGCGCCGTCGTCGGCGTCCTTGGACTGACGCGCCGCGGGCGTAGCCCGGGGAACCTTGGGACGGCGGGTGGCCATGACACTCCTGTAATGAATGGTCCGTGCTGTGCTCAGTTCTGGCCGTGAACCGGTCCTTGGCACAAACAGAACCGGTGGCCATGGTCTTTCAACCATAGCCACCGGTCAGCTGTTTTTTTGGAGGCTAGCCCTTGAAACGCGGGAATGCGCTGCGTCCGGCGTAGCGTGCGGCGTCGTCGAGTTCCTCTTCGATGCGAAGCAGCTGGTTGTACTTGGCAACGCGCTCGGAGCGTGCCGGGGCACCGGTCTTGATCTGGCCCGCGTTGGTGGCAACGGAGATGTCAGCAATCGTGGTGTCCTCGGTTTCGCCGGAGCGGTGCGAGGTGATGGTGGTGTAGCCGGCACGCTGGGCCAGCGACACTGCATCCAGCGTCTCGGTCAGGGAGCCGATCTGGTTGACCTTGACCAGGAGCGAGTTGGCGGTCTTGGTGTCGATGCCGCGCTGCAGGATGGCAGGGTTGGTGACGAACAGGTCGTCGCCCACGAGCTGGACCTTGTCGCCGATGGAGTCGGTGAGGGTCTTCCAGCCTTCCCAGTCGTTTTCATCCAGCGGGTCCTCGATGGAAACCAGCGGGTAGTCGGCCACGAGCTCGGCGTAGTAGGCGCTCATCTCGGTGGCGGAAAGTGCCTTGCCTTCGAACTGGTAGGCACCGTCCTTGAAGAACTCGGAGGAGGCAACGTCCAGTGCCAGGGCGATGTCCTTGCCCGGGGTGTAACCGGCGTTCTTGATGGCTTCCTGGATCAGGTCCAGGGCGGCACGGTTGGACGGCAGGTTCGGAGCGAAGCCGCCCTCGTCGCCGAGGCCGGTGGAGAGGCCCTTGGCCTGCAGGACGGACTTGAGGTTGTGGTAGACCTCAACGCCCCAGCGCAGGCCCTCGGAGAAGGTCTCGGCGCCGATCGGGACAATCATGAATTCCTGGATGTCCACGTCGGAGTCGGCGTGCGAGCCACCGTTGAGGATGTTCATCAGCGGAACGGGCAGGACGTGCGCGTTGGGGCCTCCGAGGTACTTGTACAGCGGCAGGTCAGCGGAAGCTGCAGCTGCGTTGGCCACGGCCAGGGAAACACCCAGGATGGCGTTGGCGCCGAGCTTGCCCTTGTTCGCGGTGCCGTCCAGGTCGATCATGGCCTGGTCGATGCTGCGCTGGTCGGTGGCGTCGAAGCCGGTCAGGGCCGGAGCGATCTGGTCGATGACAGCGTCAACGGCCTTCTGGACACCCTTGCCGAGGTAGCGTCCCTTGTCTCCGTCGCGGAGTTCAACGGCCTCGTGTTCGCCGGTGGAAGCACCGGAGGGGACTGCTGCGCGGCCGATCTGGCCGTCGGACAGCAGAACTTCAACTTCTACGGTCGGGTTGCCACGGGAATCGAGGATCTCGCGGGCGTGGATGGCATCGATAAGCGCCATGAATATGCTCCTTATGGTGAAGCGATTTACTGGGAAACTAGCGGAAAAACTCGACGTCCTCGTCAGGGACTAGCGTAGTCGAGAGTGGTGCACGTTACGGAAACCTATCCAGAACCCGGACGTCATGATCCCGTCCGGGGCGTAGCCGGGTGACCAGGACGGTGGCTGTCCTGGTAACGCCGGACGGCCCCGCGGAGGGCGCGTTCGGCGTCGAAATCCCTGGTTCGGGCGGCGGCGGCGAGCTCGAAGAGAAACTCCCCGAGCTCATCCTCAGTGGCGAAGGCGTCGACGAGATGACCCACTGAGGGGACGGGCGCGGCCGCCGCGATGCCTGCCCGCCCGGCCCGGTCCAGCGACTTTTGGGCCCGGGCGAGAGCCGGAAGCGCCTGCGGGATTCCCTCGAAAGGATCACTGCGTTCCGGCTTCTCGGCCAGCTTGATGGAGTCCCATTTCCGGACGATCTCCGCCACGCTGGCGGGGAAAGTGTCCTGCAGCGAGCCGTCCGGCCGGAACACGTGCGGATTCCGGCGGATCAGCTTCGCTTCAAGCCCCTGGACGACGTCGTCGAAGCCGAAGCTCCCCCGTTCCTCCGCCAGGCGGGCGTGCAGCACCACCTGGAGCAGCACATCGCCCAGCTCCCCGCGGAGCTCTGCCTCGTCGGTGCCGGTTTCAATTGTTTCGGCGACCTCAAAGGCCTCCTCGAGGAGGTATTCCACGAGGGACTCGTGGGTGAGTGCCCCCATCCAGGGGCAGTGCTCCCGGAGGGCGGCTATCCTTGCCGACAAAGAGGCGACTCCTGAGGCGGCCGGGCCCGAACCGTCCTTAGGCAAGATTGGCGTAGGCGTCGTTGATGTACTCAACGAGGGCTTCCTTTTCCTCCAACGGCAGGAACGCGGCCTCGGCGGCGTTGAGTGTCAGCTCAAGGAGATCGTCCAGATCGTAGTCAAAGGTCTCCACGAGCAGTTCGAACTCGTCGGTGAGGGTCACGCCGCTCATCAGCCGGTTGTCGGTGTTGATGGTGACGTTGAAGCCGATCTGGTAGAGCATGTCCAGCGGGTGGCTTTCGATGCCCTCCCCGAAGCCGGCGATGGCGCCGGTCTGCAGGTTGGAGGACGGGCAGATCTCCAGGGCGATGCCGCGGTCGCGGACCCAGCTGGCAAGCTCGCCAAGGGTCACCATCCCGATGTTGTCGTCGGCGTCGTCTCCCTCTTCTGCGTCTTCGTCGTCGAATTCGACCGTGATGTCCTCGGCGATGCGCACGCCGTGGCCCAGGCGCAGGGCACGGCCGTCAACAAGGGCGGACTGGATGCTTTCCAGGCCTGCGGCTTCGCCGGCGTGCACCGTGGCGGGGAAATTGTGCTGGGCCAGGTAGGTGAAGGCGTCGCGGAAGCGGGCCGGCAGGAAGCCGTCCTCGGCTCCGGCAATGTCGAAGCCCACGGCTCCGTTGTTGCGGTGCCGGACCGCCAGTTCGGCAATCTCCTGGCCGCGGTCCGCATGGCGCATGGCCGTGATGAGCTGGCCCACCTGGATTTCCCGGCCGGTTTCGGCGACGGCGTCCACGCCGGCGTCGAGCCCTTCCTGGATGGCTTCGACCACTTCGTCCAGCGTCAGCCCCTTCTGCAGGTGCTGCTCCGGCGCCCAGCGCACTTCGCCGTACACCACGCCGTCGTCGGCAAGGTCTTCAACGAATTCCTTGGCCACCCGGGAGAGACCCTCTTTGGTCTGCATCACGGCGATGGTGTGGTCGAAGGTCTCGAGGTAGCGGACCAGGGAGCCGGAGTCGGCGGATTCACGGAACCATTGCCCCAGCGCCACCGGATCGGTGGAGGGCAGGGTGTGCCCGACGGCCGCCGCCAGTTCGATGATGGTGGCCGGGCGCAGGCCGCCGTCCAAGTGGTCGTGCAGGGATACCTTCGGGAGGCTCTTGAGGTCGAAGTCGATGGCAGGGGCAGCGTCAAGAATAGGCTCAGTCACGGTTCCCACCTTAGGGTCGGTGGCCGCGTAATGCCAGCCGTCAGGCTTCCCTGGCCTCGGCATCTCCGGCGGGGGCGGCGAGGACCGTTCCGTGGCCGTGGACAGCCGCCGGGGCCGTGCCCGTTCCGCCGTCCAGCCACTCGTCCACGACTTCGGCGTCGTGGCGGCCGAGCCGCTTGTGCCACCAGCGCAGAAGGTGGTCGATGATGATCCCCAGAATGATGGCGAACACCACGGCAATGCCGGCGCCGAGCAACGGGTTGTCATGCAGCAAGGGGAACGAACTGGCCAGTAGGCCTATCCCGATCGAATAGCCCACCCAGGTAAAGCAGGCAAAGGCATCCAGGATGAAGAACCTGCGGTGCGGAAAAGCGGTGGTTCCGGCGACGTAATTGACGGCCACACGGCCCCAGGGAATATACCGGGCCGTGAAGATCAGCACCGCGCCGCGCTTCTCCAGCTCATAGTTGGCCCACGCGAAGACTTTCTGCACCTTGGGCTTGCGCATCCAGCGCCACCGTTCCAGCCCGATCTTCCGACCCAGCATGTACGCCATGTTGTCGCCGGCAATGGCGCCGACCAGCGCTGTGGCACCGAGAATCCAGAGGTTGGGTTCGCCGCTCTGGCGTGAGAACGCCGCGAGGGCGACGATCAGTGTTTCGCTTGGCACGACCATCGCGAAACCGTCAACAAAAAAGAACACCAGCAGTATGGGATAAATCCACCATTGGCCTGCGGCATGGAGCACTGCCTCATTGATAAATTCCACGCGGGGCCCTGCTCCTATGAAGTGATGGAAATCCTATTTAGTGTCGCATGTAAGAAGCATGATTCGCTACGCTCCGGTGGGAGAAAAACAATTCACTGGAGTCTCCTCCGGGCGGGCGCGTGCTGGTACGCCGGCCGCTGCATGGGCCCTTGCTAGGGACCAGATGCGGGCTCCTCCGCAGGTTCCTCGGGCAGCCGGCCACGGAAGCGGCCGATCATGATGTCAACAATGATCCCGAGCAGGATGGCGCAGACAATGGCAATGGTGGCACCAAGCAGGTGGTTGTCCTCGAACCACTGCCCGAAAAACAGGCCGATCGCTACGGAATACGATGACCACAGCGCGGCGGACAGCACGGTCAGCCCCACGAACCGCAAGTGCGGAAAATGCGTGGCACCCGCAGTGAGGTTCACCGCCACCCGGCCGATCGGAACAAACCGGGCCACGAGCACCAGGGACGCCGGCCGCTTCCTCAGTTCGTTCCCGGCCCAGTGGAAGGCTGTCTGCATCCGCGGTCCGCGCATCCACCGCCACCGCCGTGTACCTACCCTGCGTCCGATCAGGTAGGCAATGTTGTCGCCGCCGAATGCACCCAGCGCGGCCATGAGCATCAGCAGCCAGGGGTTGGGCACATCGGCGGTCGCTGCCACGGCGGCCAGGCCCACCACCACCGACTCGCTGGGGATCGGCGGGAAGAACCCGTCGATCACGCAGCAGGCCAGCACCAGCAGGAGAACCCAGGGCTGCCCGGCCGCCGCAAGAATGAAGTCGTTGATAGCCTGCACAGTTTCCTAACGGCCGGGGCCACCCGTTTTCTCCCCGGCCGGTCCACAGCCGGCAAGCGCCGCCGCCGCAGGGACCCGGCCGGAGAGAACCACGTGGTCAGGAGATGCGGTCGATGATGAGTTTCTGCGCCGGCCGGGAGCCTTCCGGCGCAACCAGCACGGCCCCTTCAAGGGCTTCCTTGGCACGTCCGAACTTCTCCGGGGTGTCCGTCAGCAGTGTCATCAGCGGCTCGCCGGCACGGACCACGGCACCGGGCTTGGCGTGCAGCCTGACGCCGGCTCCAGCCTGGACCTGATCCTCCTTGCGGGCCCGCCCGGCGCCCAGCCGCCAGGCCGCCACACCCACGGCCAGGGCGTCCAGCTCCACGAGGACACCGTCGGCCGGCGCGTAGACAACCTCGGACTCCTTGGCCACAGGCAATGTGGCGCGGGGGTCGCCGCCCTGCGCCTCGATCATTCGGTTCCACACGTCCATGGCCCGGCCGTCCTTGAGCGCCGCACGCGGGTCGGCGTCGTGCACGCCTGCGCAGGCCAGCATTTCCTCGGCCAGGCGGACGGTCAGTTCGACGACGTCTTCCGGACCGCCGCCGGCCAGCACCTCCACAGACTCCTCCACCTCGATGGCGTTTCCGGCCGTGAGCCCCAGTGGCGTGTCCATGTTGGTCAGCAAGGCAACCGTGTTGACCCCGGCGTCCTTGCCCAGGGCGACCATGGTCTCGGCCAGTTCCCTGGCGCGGGCCTCGTCCTTCATGAAGGCGCCGCTTCCCACCTTGACGTCCAGGACCAGCGAACCCGTGCCTTCGGCGATCTTCTTGCTCATGATGGAGGACGCGATGAGCGGGATGGCCTCCACGGTTCCGGTGACGTCCCTCAAGGCATAAAGCTTCTTGTCCGCAGGTGCCAGTCCGGCGCCCGCGGCGCAGATCACGGCCCCGACGTCCTGCAGCTGGGCCATCATCTCGTCGTTGCTCAGCGCTGCGCGCCACCCCGGGATTGACTCCAGTTTGTCCAGCGTGCCTCCGGTGTGGCCGAGGCCGCGCCCGGAGAGCTGCGGGACGGCTACGCCAAAAACAGCCACCAGCGGTGCCAGCGGCAGCGTGATCTTGTCCCCCACTCCCCCTGTTGAGTGTTTGTCCGACGTCGCTTTCACGCCGCCGTCGGGACGCCGCAGGCCGGAGAAGTCCATCCGTTCGCCGGAGGCGATCATCGCATTGGTCCAGCGCGAAATCTCCGCACGGTCCATGCCGTTGAGCAGGATGGCCATGTTCAGGGCGGCCATCTGCTCGTCGGCGATCGCGCCGCGGGTGTAGGCGTTGATGGTCCAGTCGATCTGTGCCGGGGTCAGGACTCCCCTGTCCCGCTTGATACGGATGATGTCGACGGCGTCGAACGCCTCGGTGTTGCTTGGGGTTTGTGTCACCGGGGTTCCTCCAGGTGTTGGGGACCAAAGGCATCGGGTAGCACCTGGTCCATGGTTTTGATTCCCTGCGTTGTCATCAGCTCCATGTCGGGAGCCCGGAATTCGTACAGCAGCTGGCGGCAGCGCCCGCACGGCATCAGGATGTTGCCGCCGGCGTCCACACAGTAGAAGGCGCGCAGCAGCCCGCCTCCGGTCATGTGCAGGTTGCCTACCAGGGAGCATTCCGCGCACAGCGTCAGGCCGTAGCTGGCGTTCTCGACGTTGCAACCGCTGACGATCCTGCCGTCCGAGGTGAGGGCAGCTGCCCCCACCGCGAACTTCGAATACGGCGCATACGCGTTCTTCATGGCGGATACGGCGGCGGCTTCGAGGGCCGCCCAGTCCACGCCTGTGCCCTGGCTGGGAGAAATCTCCGGGCGTTGCGAAACCTCGTCCACGGCCGTCAACCCTTGACGTAGGGTATGCCGTCAGCCGCCGGCGGCCTGGAGCGGCCAACCAGTCCAGCCACGGCGAGTACCGTCACCAGGTAGGGCAGCATGGCCATGAACTGGCTCGGAACCGGCGTGCCGATGATGGTCACGATGCTCTGCAGGTTGTCCGCGAAGCCGAACAGCAGTGCGGCGAAGAAGGCACCGATCGGGTTCCACCGGCCGAAGATGAGCGCGGCCAGGGCGATGAAGCCGCGTCCGCCCGAGATCTCCTTGGTGAAGCTGTCAATCGCCACCAGCGTGAAGAAGGAACCGCCGATGCCTGCCACGGCACCGCCGAGCGTGACGTTCCAGAAGCGCGTGGCATTGACTTTGATGCCCATGGTGTCGGCGGCCTGCGGGTGTTCCCCGACGGCCCGGACGCGCAGGCCCCACTTGGTCTTGAAGAGGCCGATCCACACCACGATGACCGCAATGTACATCAGGTACCCCACCACGGACTGCTTAAACAGAATGGGGCCGATCACCGGGATGCTGGACAGCACGGGGATGTCGATAATGGGCAGGCGGCCCGGTGAATTGAACTGGGCTTTGTTGGCCTGCATCACGGTACTGAACAGGAAACCGGTCAGCCCGGAGACCAGCACGTTGAGGACCACGCCGACGATGATCTGGTTGACCAGGTACTTGATGCTGAAGACAGCCAGCACCATGGAGACGACTGCGCCGGCAACGGCCGCGGCCAGCAGCCCGACGAAGGGGCTCTTAGTCAGGGTGGCCACCATTGCGGCGGTGAACGCACCGCCGAGGAGCTGGCCCTCAATCGCGATGTTTACGACGCCCGCGCGTTCGCAGAGCACGCCCGAAAGGGAGCCGAAGACGAGGGGAACGGCGAGCGTCACGGAACCGGCGATGAGACCGGCCAGCGAGATGCTGGGTGTGCGGGCGCCGCCCACCACCCAGATCAGGAAGGCTGCCACAAAAAGGACGATGAAGACGACGGGAAGCCAGCCGGGGGAGGGCTCGTTCCGGGTTTTCAGGTACACCGCGTAGGCGGCGAGGCCCAGCATCAGGACCGAAAGTACGATGCCGCCGAGGAAGGCGGGCACCTGGATGGCCGGAAGCTGGAAGAAGTCGCCGCTCGAGGAGATTCCGAAACTTGCTGTCTGGTTGGGTCCCATGATCCCGAAGAAGATGAACGCCACGACGCCGAGGACAGCCAGCAGGACCGGCACCTTCCAGGTCACGGGCTTCGCTGAAACTGCGGGGGCCTTTTCCTTGGCCGACTGCGGTGTTCCCGGCTGCGGCGCGCCCGGAACGGGCGACGTTGCTGTTGTGCTCATGCTGCACCTCCGGTGGTTGCTGCCGTCCTGGACTTGCCGGGCTTAGCGGCCTTCTTTTTGCGGGGATTGAGCCCGAAGATGGCACGCACCAACGGCGGGGCTGCGATGAACAGGACGATCAGCGACTGGACCACCAACACGATGTCGATGGGGGTTCCGGTCTGGATCTGCATCTGCACCGCCCCGGCGCGGAAGGCGCCGAACAGCAGGCCGGCCGCGAAGGTGCCCCACGGCGTCGAGCGTCCCAGGAGCGCAACGGTGATGGCGTCGAAGCCGTAGGTGGCAGCGACGCCATCGGTCAGGACCTTTTCGGTTCCCGCCACCTGCGCCACACCGGACATGCCTGCCAGGGCACCGGCGATTGCCATGACCAGGACAGTGGCCCGGGGAACGTTGATGCCGGCGGTCAGTGCCGCCTTGGGGTTGGCCCCGACGGCCCGAAATTCGAAGCCGACGGTGGACCGGTTAAGCAGCCACCAGACGAAGACGGTGGCCGCGATGGCCAGGACAAAGCCCAGGTGCAGCCTGTACTGGGTCCCGAAAATCTGCGGGTACACAGCGGAGGGATCCAGGATCGGCGAGATGGGGTTGGACTCCCCCGGCCGCTGGAACGCCGGGGTGTTCAGCAGGTATCGCAGGAAGTACAGGGCGATGTAGTTGAACATGATGGTCAGGATGACCTCATGCGCTCCTGTGCGTGCCTTCAGCAGGCCCACCAGTCCACCCCAGATGGCACCGCCCACAATGCCGGCGACGAGGACCAGCAGGAGGTGCAGGCCCACGGGCAGGTGCAGTGCGAAGCCGACCCAGGCGGCAAGGATGCCGGCCATGATGATCTGGCCCTGGGCGCCGATGTTGAACAGGCCGGCACGGAATGCCAGCGCCACGCCCAGGCCCGCGGTGATGAGCGGTGTCGCAATGGTGAGGGTCTCCATCAGCGGCGCAAACTGCACCGCGACACTGGAGCCGCGGGGATTGAACACCGAGCCCTGGAACAGCGCGATGTACGAACGCGTCGCAGCGGTCCAGACAGCCGAGAGGAAGTCCGAGGGCCGGGCAAAGAGGTAGCTTGCCGTGGCCCCCACCTGCTTGTCCGTACTGGCGATCAGGAGTCCGCCGAGGATCAGGGCCAGCAGCACCGCCAGGACCGAGACCGTGCCGCTGCCCGTGAAGATCCGCCGGACCAGGGTGTCAGGTCCGCCCGGGACGGTGCCGCTCTGGGCCGAGACGGGAACGGCCGAGGGCTGCATCGCGCCGCCGGCTGTGTCCAGCGAAGCGGCGGCTGCTGCGTCTTCGGCCGGGGCCTGGGGTTCGAGTGCCTGCGTGTCGCGGTTTTCCTCCGCGTTATCGTCAGCCATGTGTTTGGGCTTGTCCTGTTCAGTCATGGTCGCCTCGTTCGGCACCGGAGGTGGAAGTCTGTGCCGGCTTCTGCGCCCCGGTGGCGTCAGCGTGGGCAGCGTGCGCGGTGTCTGCGTGGGCGCTTTCCGGCGAGAGCCCGGCCATCATCAGGCCCAGGACGTCGCGGCCGGTGCCGGCCGGGACGACGCCCACCAGTTTGCCCTTGTAGAGCACGGCTATGCGGTCGGCGAGCTCGATCACTTCGTCGAGTTCGGTGGAGACGATCATCACCGGGGTGCCCTGGTCGCGTTCGGCCACGATGCGTTTATGCAGGAACTCGATGGACCCCACGTCCACGCCACGGGTGGGCTGGGAGGCGATGAAGAGGCGAAGCGGCCGGGACAGTTCCCTGGCCATGACCACTTTCTGCTGGTTTCCGCCGGAGAGCGTGCCCGCGGCCAGTGACCCGGACGGGGTCCGGACGTCGAACTCGTCGATCCGGGACTTGGCGTTCTCCAGGATCCTGGCGGGGCTCATGCTGATGCCCTTGGCGAAAGGCGGTTGGTCGTAGAGGTCCAGCACCAGGTTCTCCGCGATGGAGAACGTGCCGATGAGCCCGTCAACGGTCCGGTCTTCAGGGACAAAGCCGACGCCTGCGTTGAGCACTTCCTTGACGCTGTGGCCCAGGAGTTCTTCGCCGTCGAGCAGGATTGATCCGTGGCAGCGTTCCTGCAGGCCCAGGATGGCTTCCGTGAGTTCCGTCTGGCCGTTGCCCTGCACCCCTGCCACGGCGAGAATTTCGCCGCGGGCGATGTCGAAGCTAATGCCGTCCACAACATGCTGGCCTGTCGGGGCGATGACGGTGAGGTCCTTGACCTGGAAGGTGGTTTCCTGCGGTTTGGCGGGCGCCTTGTCCAGCGTCAGGCTGACCGCGCGGCCCACCATCATGGAGGCAAGCTCGGTGGTGGACGCACCGGGGTCCGCCGTGCCTACCACCTTGCCGCGCCGGATGACGGTGATCGTGTCGGACACGGCCTTCACTTCGCGGAGTTTGTGGGAGATGAAGACGATCGACGTACCACTGCTTTTCAGCTGGCGCATGATGTCCAGAAGCTCATCGGTGTCCTGCGGTGTCAGTACTGCCGTGGGCTCGTCAAGGATGAGCACCTTCGCATCGCGGACCAGGGCCTTGATGATCTCAACGCGTTGCTGGACGCCCACCGGAAGGTCCTCGATCAGGGCGTCGGGGTCGACGTCGAAACCGTACCTGTCCGAGATCAACTTGATCTTCCGGCGGGTGTCATCCAGGTTGAGGAAGCCGCCCACCTTGGTGGTTTCGGCGCCGAGCGCCACGTTCTCAGCGACGGTAAACACCGGGACCAGCATGAAGTGCTGGTGCACCATGCCGATGCCTGCAGCCATGGCATCGCCCGGGCCGCGGAAGGTGACGGCTTTGCCGTCCACCAGGATTTCGCCCTCACTGGGCTCGTGCAGTCCGTACAGGACATTCATTAGCGTGGACTTGCCAGCGCCATTCTCACCAAGCAGGCAGTGAATCTGACCGGGTTCAACAACCACATCGATGTGATCGTTGGCAATTAGGGAGCCGAAGCGTTTGGTGATCCCTCTGAGTTCAAGTTTCAAAACTCTGACCAATCTCGAAGCGTCCGGAAAATGTGCCCGGACGGGATATGTGGCTGCAGCACCAGCCTAGTGCCTGCAGCCTTTGACGGAATGGGATGAGCCCGCTGGAAAAGCCGACGCCCAACGCAAAGCGCCACCGCCCGGAGTCAATGACCAACCGGGTGGTGGCGCTTTGCGGAGGGAACTAGGCCTTCGGGCTCGCTGCCGACTCGACCTTCAGCTTGCCGTCAACAATGTCCTTCTTGATCTGGTCCAGTTCAGTCTTCAGTTCCGCGGAAACCTGCGACTCCAATTCGTGGAACGGGGCCAGCTGGACCCCGTCGTTCGCGAGGGTGCCGACGTACGGCGTGTTGGTGAACTTGCCGTCCTTGTCTTCCTTCACAACCGTCTCAACGGCCTCGCCCATCTGCTTCATCACTGAGGAGAGCATGATTTCCTTGTAGTCCGGAGCGGTCAGGAAGCCGTCGGAGTCAACCCAGATGAGCTTGACGTCCTTGCCTGCTGCCTTGGCTTCCTTCAGGGCCGCGCCGGCGCCCTTGCCGACGGGTCCGGCAACGGGCATCACGATATCCGCGCCCTGGTCCAGGAAGTTCTGGGTCAGCTGCTTGCCCTTGTCCTGTTTTTCGAAGTCACCGGTGAAGCTGCCGTCCTGCTTCGCCTTGTCCCAGCCAAGGACCTTGACGTCCTTGCCCTTCTTTTCGTTGTAGTACTTCACGCCGCCGGCGTAGCCGTCCATGAAGATGGTGACCGTGGGGATCTTAATGCCGCCGAACGTGGCGACCGTCCCGGTTTTGGTGGATGCGGCGGCGAGGTAACCGGCCATAAAAGCAGCCTGGGCCGTGTCATAGATAATCGGCTTGACGTTGGTGATGGGGGTGTCGTAGCCGAAGTCGATGATGGCGAAGTGCTTGTCCGGGTTGGCCGTGGCCTGGGCCTTCGTGGCATCGCCAAGCAGGAAGCCAACAGTGATGGTCAGGCTGCAGCCGGCGGTGACCATGGCGCGGAGGTTCGGTTCGAAGTCGTTGTTGGTCTTGGATTCGACCTGGTTGACCTTGATTCCGAGGTCCTTCTCCGTCTTCTTCAGTCCTTCGTACGAGGACTGGTTGAACGACTGGTCGTCGAATCCACCGGAGTCGGACACAATGCAGCCCGTGTAGTCGCTGGCGGTGGCGCTTGCGGTGCTGCCGGATTCCGGGGGAGCCCCGCAGCCGGTCAGTAGCAGGGCGGCCGCACCCGCGGTGGCGACACCGGCCATTGAACCGCGCTTCAGGGTTGCACGCAGTGAGTTCTTCAATTTTCCTCCAGGAACAAAGAGATAGGCGCTACGACGGGGGTTCAATGAGTGTCCGTTTCGAATGCTCCACACTGAAATTCTGTTTTCACTGATGGGTTCGCAGCACTGCGCCGAGGCGCACTGATGTCAGCTACTGTAGTGGCCTGCGACACGTCCTGATACCACGCCGGCACACCTTCCGGAAGATTGTTGAGAACTTGTTACCTACCGGTAGCCGTCACCGCAAGTCACGTCCATTTCCCTAGATCCGGACCAGCATTTTCCCGGTGTTGGCTCCGTCGAGAAGGTCCATGAACACCTGCGGGGCGTTCTCCAGGCCGTCCACGACGGTTTCGTCGTAGCGGACCGTGCCGTCAGCAACCCAGGCGGACACGGCCTCGACGAACTCGCCCATGTACTGCCAGTAGCCGCGGACCAGGAAGCCCTTGAGCGTCAGCTGCTTGCCGATGGCCAGCATGAGGTTGCGGGGAGCCGGAGTGGGTTCGATCGAGTTGTACTGCGCAATGGCGCCGCACATGGCCACGCGGCCGCCGACAGTCAGCGCGGAGAGCGCCGCTTCCAGGTGTTCACCGCCGACGTTGTCGAAGTACACGTCGATCCCGCGTTCACCCGCTGCCGCGGCGAGCTGGTCAGCCACAGGGCCGTCGTTGTAGTTGAAGGCGGCGTCGAAGCCGAGCTCCAGCAGGCGGGCCACCTTGTCCGGGGATCCTGCGCTGCCGATTACGCGGGAGGCACCCATCGCCTTGGCGATCTGGCCAACCAGGGACCCGACGGCACCCGCGGCTCCGGAAACGAAGACGACCTCGCCGGGCTTGAACTCGGCTACTTTCAGCAGGCCGGCGTAGGCGGTCAGGCCGGTCATGCCCAGCGCTCCCAGGAACGCCGATGCGGGTGCCAGGTCGGTGCGGGCCGGGGAGGTGGCGGCGGCGTCCAGCACGGCGTATTCACGCCAGCCAAGGGAATGCACGACGACGTCCCCCACCTTGCGTTCCTCCGACCTGGACGCGATCACCTCGCCGACGGCGCCGCCGTCGAGCGCTGCATCCAGCGCAAACGGCGCCGAGTAGGACTTGACGTCGTTCATGCGGCCGCGCATGTAAGGGTCAACGGAGATGAAACGGTTGCGGACCAGCACCTGGCCGTCCTGCAGCTCCGGGAGTCCGGACTCGGCGAGGCGGAAGTTCTCCGGCACCGGGCGGCCGTGCGGACGCGACGCCAGCTGGATCTCGCGGGTGGTGACGGGAAGGGTTACGGTGTTGGCGCTCATGCGGCCACCTCCAGGATTTTGATGTCTACGTTGATGTTGCCGCGGGTGGCGTTGGAATAGGGGCAGATCCGGTGAGCCTTGGCCACGAGGGCCTCAGCTGTTGCCAGGTCCAGTGCGGGCAGGGCGATTTCGAGCTCGGCGGCCAGGCCGTAACCCACACCGTCCTCGAGGGCGCCGAAGTGGATCTTCGCTGCGACGGCGGAATCCGTGAGGTCGGCTTTTTCCGTCCGGCCCACCAGGCGGAGGGCCGAGTGGAAGCACGCCGCGTAGCCGGCTGCGAAGAGCTGTTCCGGGTTGGTGCCCTGGCCGTTGCCGCCCAGTTCCACGGGGCTGGCCAGCGTCACGTCGAGTTTGCCGTCCTTGGTACGGGCGTTGCCGTCCCGGCCCTCGCCTGAGGCCAGTGCTTCTGCTGTGTAAAGAGTCTTCACGTGGTTCCGTTCTGTTGGATGGAAAGTCTGTCTAGCGGGAGGAATGGAGGGCGGCTGTGAGCCGGCCGAGGGTCTCCCGGAGCTGGTCGAGCTCGGCCGCGGATAGGCCTGCCGCGTCTGCGAGCTGCTGGGGAATTGCGCTGGACTTGGCACTGAGGGCCGTGCCGGAGTCCGTGAGAAAGACCTCAACCCGGCGTTCATCCTCGGCCGAACGCCTGCGCTCCACCAGCCCCAGCGCCTCGAGCCGCTTCAGCAGCGGGGAGAGCGTGCCCGAGTCCAGGCCCAGCTCCTCCCCCAGTTCGCGGACGCTGCGCGGCTGGTCCTCCCAGAGCACCAGCATGACGAGGTACTGGGGATAGGTCAGCCCCAGCTCGTCCAGCATGGGCCGGTACACAGCGGTGGCTGCCTTCGACGCGGAATACAGCGCGAAGCACACCTGGCGATTGAGTCTGGGAGCGTCGGTCATAGAAAAACGATAACGCACAATTGAATTGTGCACAACTTATCTGCGCAAAGGAGAGCGCGAACTGGCAGCTAATGCCCGCAAATCCGGGATTTGAGGGCATTAGCTGCCAGTTCGCGCTCTAAAAGGCGTTGCTTAGAGGTCGCGGATGGTGCGGAGGGCAGCGGCGGTCAGGACCTGGATGCCGTAGCCCAGGGCACGCTCGTCCAGGATGTAATCGCCGCGGTGGAGGTCGTATTCCTCGCCGCCGGGCGTCTTGGTGCCAAGCCGCATCATCGCCCCCGGAAGTTCAGCCAGGAACCAGGCGAAGTCCTCGCCGCCCATGGACTGCGGCGTGAGGACCACGGCACCCTCGGCGATTTCGGCGCGTGCCGCCGCCTCGATGAGTGCCGTCTCGTGTTCGGAGTTCACTACCGGGGGAACGCCGCGGGTGTGCTCGAGCCGGACGTCCACCCCGTACGGTGCGGCCACCTGGTGCACCACTTCGTCCAGGAGCTTGCCGGCACTGTGCCAGGCATCGCGGTCCAGGCACCGCATGGTTCCGGCCATGTAGCCCGTGCCGGGAATGGCGTTCGGTGCCGAGCCGGCGGAAATGTGTCCCCAAACCACGGAAACGCCGCTGCGGACGTCCACACGGCGGGACAGCACTGCCGGCACGTTCACGGCGATCTGCGCCAGCGCGAAGACGAGGTCCTCGGTCAGGTGCGGGCGCGAGGTGTGGCCGCCGCGTCCGGAAAGCTCGATCCGGATGGTGTCCGAGGCCGAGGTGATGGCCCCGATCCGGGTGCCGATCTTGCCCACGTCGATGCGCGGATCGCAGTGCAGGGCCAGGATGCGCGGCACGCCTTCGAGCACGCCCTGCTCGATGCAGGCGTGCGCTCCGCCGGGCATGGTTTCCTCGGCAGGCTGGAAGATGATGCGGACACTGCCGCCCAGCGGCGATTCCTGGTGCATGCGGTGCAGCACCAGGGCGATCCCAAGCATGGTGGTGGTGTGGACGTCATGGCCGCAGGCATGGGTGACGCCGTGGTTCTTCGACGCGAACGGCAGGCCGGTTTCCTCGATGATGGGGAGGGCGTCGATGTCTCCGCGCAGGGCCGTGGCGATGGGGCCTTCGCCGACGTCAACGGTAAGGCCGGTACCTTCGAGCCGGCGCGGCTTCAGGCCGGCAGCTTCCAGCCGCTCCGCCAGCTTGTTGGTGGTCCGGAATTCCTTGAAGGACAGCTCCGGATGCGCATGGAGGTCACGGCGGAAATCGATGAGTTCCGGCAGCAGCGGCTCCAGCCACGGCCCCACAAGGGCGGTGGGCTCGGCTTCAGTAGTGTAATTGCGCACGGAACAACTCTAGCGATGGTGGTGCGAATACCCGCATCAGGGTCTGCGGGTTACGGATCCGGGAGCCAGCTTCCGGCACCGGACACAGGTCAGCCCAAGCTCCCCGGCGGCGCCGGAAAGCTTGGGCTGGGTCCGAAATCAGAGGACGTCTGTGTCGCCGCTGGCCTTGAGCGCATCAACGGCGGCCTTGACACGCTGCGAGTGCGCCATGGTGGTGACCAGCAAAGCATCCGGGGTGTCAACAATGACCACGTCCTTGATGCCGATCAGCGCGATGACACGCTTGGTGTCCGTGACCACAACGCCGCTCGCGTTTTCGGTGAATACACGGGCGCCTTCGCCGAGGACGGTGACATCGTCGACTTCCTTGGCGCTGTTGAGCCGGCCCACGGAGGCAAAGTCGCCGACGTCGTCCCAGCGGAAGGCGCCGGGCACAACGGCGACGTCCCCGGCGGCGGCGGCGGGCTCCGCCACCGCGTAGTCGATGGCGATCTTCGGCAGCGTGGGCCACACACGGGCGGTGACCTCGTCACGCTCCGGCGTGTCCCAGGCCTCGGCGATCTCCGTGAGTCCCTTGAACAGTTCAGGCTGGTTTGCTTCGAGGTGCTTGAGCATCAGTGACACAGGAGCAACGAACATACCCGCGTTCCATACGTACTCGCCGCTGTCCACGTACTGCTGGGCGACGTCCTCGCTGGGCTTCTCAACGAACTCCACCACGGCCTGCGCGCTTGGCGCCTTCGCGATGGAAAGGTTCTCGCCGGAACGGATGTACCCGAACCCGGTGGACGGATGCGTGGGCTTGATGCCGATGGTGACGATCTTGCCGGCAGCGGCCGTGTGAATGGCCTCCCGTACGGCGTCCTGGAAGAGATCGTCTGGGCTGATCACCTGGTCCGCGGCGAAGGAACCCATGATGATCTCCGGATCCCGCTGGTAAAGGATGGCCGCCGCGAGGCCGATGGCCGCGCCGGAGTCCTTGGGCTCGCTTTCCAGCACCAGATCGGAATCCTGGATCTCGGGAAGCTGGCTGCACACCGCGTTCCGGTGGGCGACACCGGTAACAACCAGTACGCCCTCACCGGCCAGCGGTTCCAGGCGGTCGTAGGTCGCCCGCAGCAGTGTGCTGCCGGAACCGGTGAGATCGTGGAGGAATTTGGGGGCTGCTGCACGTGACAGGGGCCAGAGGCGGGTCCCCACTCCGCCTGCAGGAATTACCGCAATAAAACGGTCCAGCGGTGAATCCCGGCTTGTCGCTATGTCTGTAGTCATCAAGGCCTACTTTAGCCGACCACCGCCCTGATACGGGCAGATGCCGTCCCTCCGGCGCCCCTTCGGGCGCCTTAATGTGGCGTTCGTCTCAAATAAGGACGAAAACCGCGCAAGCAGGCGACACCAAGGAGTTCCTAAATTGAATAAGCTGTGAGCGAAGCCTAGATTTAGGCTTGAGCTTACGAGTGCTCTCGCAGCAGGCGTTCCCCCCGCGTGGATCCCATGCCAGCGCCGCTGTGTTGCAGGGAGGTTTATTCAGTGCCGACAAAACCAGCTGGCACCTTGTACCGCGGCCGTGAAGGCATGTGGTCCTGGGTCGGACATCGCATTACAGGTGTAGTGATTTTCTTCTTCTTGTTGGTCCATGTGCTGGACACCTCATTGGTGCGCGTGTCCCCAGAGGCATATACCGCCGTGATCGGCGCCTACAAGAACCCCCTCATGGCCCTGGGTGAAACGGGCCTTGTCGCAGCGATCGTTTTCCACGCCTTCAACGGCCTGCGGATCATCGCCGTCGACTTCTGGAAGAAGGGCGCGAAGTACCAGCGCCAGATGCTGTGGACGGTCCTGATCCTTTGGGTCATCGTCATGGTCGGCTTCTCCATCCGCCACCTTTCCCTCGCCTTCGGAGGTCACTAAGCCATGACTGCTACCCAGATTCAGAATCCGCGAAGTGGACAAAACAGCAGCGGCAAGCCGGGCGCCGGACTGATCGCCCCGAAGTACCGCCGGACCGGGGGCTCGAAGGGCAACTTCGAGATGGCGGCCTGGCTGTTCATGCGGTTGTCGGGCGTTGTCCTGGTGGTCCTGATCTTCGGCCACCTCTTCATCAACCTCCTGGCCGGCGAAGGCATCCACGCCATTGACTTCGGCTTCGTGGCCGGCAAGTGGGCAGATCCGTTCTGGCAGTTCTGGGACCTGGCCATGCTCTGGCTCGCCATGCTGCACGGCACCAACGGCGTCCGCACCATCATCAACGACTACGCCGAGAAGGACTCGACGCGCTTCTGGTTGAAGACCGTCCTCTACGCCGCCACCACCGTCATCATCATCCTGGGCACCCTGGTGATCTTCACCTTCAACCCGTGCCCGCTGGACGCAAGCGGCGTACCGCTGCCGGGCGGCTTCTGCCCGGCCCCTTAGCGGCACCTTTCCCCGTCAGGGGATCAGCTGCGCCCGCACGGCGTGCGGGCAACGGTTTTACGGAGCAGGCTCCGCCCGCCCGTGGTTTTATAGCGAATTTTGAGAGAAAGAGCGTCTGGTATGCAGGTCCATAAGTACGACGTCGTCATCGTCGGTGCCGGTGGCGCTGGCATGCGCGCCGCGATCGAATCCGGTCAGCGCGCGCGCACAGCAGTACTGACCAAGCTCTACCCCACCCGCTCGCACACCGGTGCGGCGCAGGGTGGCATGTGTGCAGCACTGGCCAATGTCGAGGAAGACAACTGGGAGTGGCACACCTTCGACACCATTAAGGGTGGCGACTACCTGGTGGACCAGGACGCGGCCGAGGTCATGGCGAAGGAAGCCATCGACGCCGTGCTGGACCTGGAAAAGATGGGTCTGCCGTTCAACCGCACGCCGGAAGGCCGGATTGATCAGCGCCGCTTCGGCGGCCACACCCGTGACCACGGCAAGGCCCCGGTCCGCCGGGCCTGCTACGCCGCCGACCGTACGGGTCACATGATCCTGCAGACGCTGTACCAAAACTGCGTCAAGCACAACGTCGAGTTCTATAACGAGTACTACGTCCTGGACCTCCTGACGGTCGAGGAAGACGCCGTCCGCGAAGACGGCACGCCGTACAAGCAGAAGCGTGTTGCCGGCGTCGTGTCCTACGACCTCGCGTCCGGCGAACTGCACGTGTTCCAGGCCAAGTCCGTGGTGTTCGCCTCCGGCGGTGCGGGCAAGGTCTTCAAGACCACGTCCAACGCACACACCCTGACCGGTGACGGCATGGGCATTGCGTTCCGCCGCGGCATCCCGCTGGAGGACATGGAGTTCTTCCAGTTCCACCCGACCGGTCTTGCCGGCCTGGGCATCCTGCTTTCGGAAGCTGCCCGTGGCGAAGGCGCCATCCTTCGCAACTCTGAGGGTGAGCGCTTCATGGAGCGCTACGCCCCCACCATCAAGGACCTTGCACCCCGTGACATCGTGGCCCGCTCCATGGCCAACGAAGTCCGCGAAGGCCGCGGCTGTGGCCCGAACAAGGACTACGTCCTCCTTGACCTGACGCACCTTGAGCCGGCGCACATCGATGCGAAGCTGCCGGACATCACCGAGTTTGCCCGCACCTACCTCGGTGTTGAGCCGTACACAGAGCCGGTCCCGGTGTTCCCTACGGCGCACTACGCCATGGGCGGCATTCCCACCAACATCACCACTGAAGTGCTGCAGGACAACGACACCGTGGTGCCGGGCCTCTACGCGGCCGGCGAAGTGGCCTGTGTTTCGGTTCACGGCTCCAACCGACTGGGCACCAACTCGCTGCTGGACATCAACGTGTTCGGCAAGCGCGCCGGCATCGCCGCCGCAGAGTACGCCAAGACGGCTGACTTTGTGGAGCTCCCGGAGGACCCGGAGGCGTACACCATCGAACTGCTGGATATCGCCCGCAACGGCAACGGCGACGAGAAGGTGGCCGTGATCCGCAAGGAACTCCAGGACACCATGGACGCCAACATGCAGGTGTTCCGCACGGCCGACACGCTGAACCAGGTCCTCAAGGACATCGCGTCCTTCGAAGAGCGGTACAAGCGCATCAGCGTCCAGGACAAGGGCAAGCGCTTCAACCTGGACCTGCTCGAAGCCGTTGAACTGGGCTTCCTGCTGGAACTGGCCAAGGTCATGACGGTTGCTGCCCTGCACCGTGAGGAATCCCGCGGCGGACACTTCCGCGAGGACTTCCCGGACCGCGACGACGAAAAATTCATGAAGCACTCCATGGCGTACAAGGACGACCACGCCCCGGCTGACGGATCGGCCGAAGCAATCGCCGGCATCCGCCTGGCCACCAAACCGGTTGTCTTTACCCGCTACGAGCCGATGGTGAGGAAGTACTAAGATGACCGCTGAACTGGCTGAGCCAGCCTCCAAGATCGAGCTGCCCGCGCACATCGGAGGCGGCGGAGAGATCCCCACGTTCGACGTCACCCTGCGCGTGCGCCGTTACAACCCCGAGGTTTCCGAGGACGCCACCTGGGACGACTTCAAGGTGACCATGTACGGTACCGACCGCGTGCTGGATGCCCTGCACAAGGTCAAGTGGGAGATTGACGGTAGCGTCTCCTTCCGCCGTTCCTGCGCCCACGGCGTCTGTGGTTCCGATGCCATGCGCATCAACGGCCGCAACCGCCTCGCGTGCAAAACCCTGCTGAAGGACCTGGACACGTCCAAGCCCATCACGGTGGAACCCATCAAGGGCCTGCCGGTGGAGAAGGACCTGATCGTGGACATGGAGCCGTTCTTCCAGTCCTTCCGTGAAGTCATGCCGTTCCTGATCAACAAGGGCCACGAGCCCACGAAGGAACGCCTGCAGTCCGCCGAGGACCGTGAGCGCTTCGACGACACCACCAAGTGCATCCTGTGCGCCGCGTGCACGTCCTCCTGCCCGGTCTTCTGGACCGACGGCCAGTACTTCGGCCCGGCAGCGATCGTGAACGCCCACCGCTTCATCTTCGATTCCCGTGATGACGCCGGCGACATGCGCCTGGAGATCCTGAACGACAAGGAAGGTGTGTGGCGCTGCCGCACCACCTTCAACTGCTCCGAAGCATGCCCCCGCGGCATCCAGGTGACCCAGGCAATTGCCGAGGTCAAGCAGGCAATCCTCGCCCGCAAGATCTAGCGCCCGTTCACGAACGGACGATAAACAGCCGACGGCGTCGCTCACCTCACGGTGGATGGCGCCGTCGTCGTTTTAACACACGACAGCCACAACGAAAGGGGACGCCGTGTCCCGCTCCGAAAAAGTCTCGTTCGAAGGTTCCACCGGAGAACTGCTCTCCGGCATCCTGGACCGCCCCGACGGGCCGGTGAGGGGCTGGGGAGTCTTCTCGCACGGCTTCACCCTCGGCAAGGACCACCCTTCCGCGTCACGGATGTGCAAGGCGCTGGCGGACAACGGGGTGGGCATGCTCCGCTTCGACAACCTTGGCCTGGGAGAGTCGGCCGGGCTGTGGTCTGAAGGCTCGTTCAGCCACAAGGTGGCCGACACGGTCCGCGCCGCGGAATTCATGCGCGCCGAGGGCACGGAAATATCGCTGCTGGTGGGGCATTCCTTCGGCGGTGCCGCCGTCCTGTCCGCGGCCCGGCACATTCCCGAACTCGACGCCGTGGCCACCGTGGGAGCCCCGTTCTCGCCGAAGCACGTGGCCCACGTTTTTGACGCAGCCCTGGACCGGATCCTGAGCGAAGGCAGCGCGGAGGTGGACCTCGGCGGCAAGCGTGTTGAGATCCGCCGGCACTTCGTCGAGGACCTGGAAAACGCCGACCTGACCGACTGCATCAAGCGCCTGCACAAGCCCCTGATGGTCCTGCACTCCCCCACCGACAACACCGTGGGGATCGAGAATGCCAGCACCATTTTCCAGACCGCCCGGCACCCGCGCAGCTTCGTCTCGTTGGAAGGCAGCGACCACCTGCTGACCGGGAAGGGCCAGGCCGCCCGTGCCGCGCTGATTATTTCCGCGTGGGCCGCTCAGTACCTCGACGCCGGACGCTAGCTGCCTGGCGCTCCCGCTCGACGGGCGTTTTTCCCGGCTGCACCTGGCGTGAACCCCAGCCGGTCGCCTTGGGGGCGGGGGCGTTGTTGAGGTCTTCTTCCCGGACAGCGGACCACGCGGCCGAAACCAGGTAGACCTGGCTGACCAGGTTGAACCAAATGAGCAGGCCGATGATGATGGCAAAGGGCGCCAGGATGGGGTTGCGGCCGGCGCTGGCGAGGAGCTCAGTGCTGAAGATCTGCAGCACCGTGGTTCCCGCCGCGGAGAGGATAGTCCCTTCCAGCAGTGCCCGGCGGGACAGCTTCAGCCCTGCGGCAAGACGGAACATGATCACGGCCGTGACCAACCCCAGGGCCAGTGGGACACCGACCTTGATGGACGTGGTCAGCGGCCATGACATGACCGGATCCAGCTGCAGCTGCTCAGTGACCCAACCGGCCGCAGTGCCGAAAATCAGCGACGCACCTGCGCTGATCACGAGTGCCACGCCGAGCAGCAGCAGGGTGCCGGCGTCGCGAAGTATCTGCAGGACCGGGTTAATCCCACGCGGGCCGAGCTGCATCATGCCCCGCACACCGTCGCGGATGCCGCTGATCCAGCCCAGGGCCGTGAAAACCGTCACCGCAGCGGCGATCACGGCGGTCCAGCCGAGGCCGGCGGGATTCAGCAGATCCCGCGGGTCGACCAGGCCGTCGCCGTCGCCGACCTTTAGGAGGCCCGGCGCGGTCACGACCACGCTCTTGATGATTTGGCCCAGCAACGCAGGCTGTCCGCTCAGGAATAGGCCAGCGAGGGAGAACCCGGTGGCCAGCAGGCCCGTGATGGAGAAGAACATCCGGAAGCCGATGCCGGCCGCCATGAGCGGCCCGTGCTGCAGGTTGTAGTGCTGGAACACCCGCATGGGCCGGAACGCGTTCAGGCGGGCAAGCAGCCACTGGAACATGGCGGGAAGCCCGGCGGCTGCCCTGCTGCCGGACCTGCGGGCTTTGCTCCACTCGACCTTCTTCCGGCTCACTTCCAGCTTTAGCCGGGCGCGCTCCGTGGGAAGCGGAGGCTCAGCGCCGTTCTGCGCCGGACTTGCCTCGGGCGTGGTCAGTTTCGATGCCAAAGTCGAGTTCTTCCCTTAGCTGCCAAATGCCGTTGATGTCGTGCTCGTACAGCCCCATGCTAACCACAGGGAACGTGGCCCGGTAATCCTTGAGCACCGCTTCGGCCTCATCCAGGCTCTCCGGCGCCACATCGTGGGCAATGGTCACATGCGGGTGGTAGGCAAACGGCAGTTCCCGTTCCAGCGGCCCGGTCTGCAGCTGTTCGTGCAGGCTCACGCAGTCGCCGAAGCCGTCTTCGACGTTCAGGAAGACCACCGGGGAAACGGGCCGGAACGAGCCTGTTCCGGCGATGGTGACCGTGAACGGCTGCTGCTTGCGCGCCACCTCATGGACATGGCTGCGGGTGGCTTCCCAGTCCTTGGTGGGCGTGGTGGTGACCAGCGTGATGTGCGCGGGGATCACCCCGGCCATGGGGTCGCCGAAGGAGGCCCGCCAGCGCTGCAGTTCCTCGGCAATGTCAGGCGGGAAACCCAGGATGACGCCGACGCTCATGCCGTCGGTCCTGGCCTGGCGGTTACCCGGCGCGGTGCCACGGACGACGGCAGCGTCATCATCGGCGTCAACGAATTGTCCCTCTCCGCGGTATGCAGGGGAGTTTTCGCTTGCGGTGACCTTGCTGACGGATGACATGGGGCTAGCGGACTCCTGCGAGGCTGAGGGACGGCAGGAAGCCCATGCGCTCATAGACCTGGCCGAGGGTCACGGACGCGATTTCCCGGGCGCGTTCGGCGCCCTGGGCCAGGAGCCTGTCCAGCTCCGCCGGGTCCGCCATCAGTTCGTTGGTCCGGTCCCGGAGGGGCGTGATGAAGTCGACCATGACATCGGCGAGGTCCTTCTTGAGGTGGCCGTACATCTTGCCCTGGTATTCCGCCTCGAGCTCGGCCACGGTCTTCCCGGTCAGCGTCGAATAGATGGTGAGCAGGTTGGACACGCCCGGCTTGGCTTCGGCATCGAACCGGATCTCCGTTCCGGTGTCGGTCACTGCTGACTTGATGCGCTTGGCCGCGAGCTTGGGGTCCTCCAGGAGCTGGATGGAACCGTGGGGCGACCCTCCTGTCTTCGACATCTTGGCCGTCGGGCTCTGGAGGTCGTAGATCTTGGCGGTGGCCTTGAGGATGGTGGCCTCGGGGACGGTGAACGTGTGGCCGAAGCGGGCGTTGAAGCGCTGGGCCAGGTTCCGCGTCAGTTCCAGGTGCTGGCGCTGGTCCTCGCCGACCGGCACAAGGTCGGTCTGGTACAGGAGGATGTCCGCGGCCATCAGGGTGGGGTACGCGAACAGGCCGAGGGTTGCGGCGTCCGTACCCGACTTCTGCGTCTTGTCCTTGAACTGCGTCATGCGGGCTGCTTCGCCGAAGCCCGTGATGCAGTTCAGGGCCCAGGCCAGCTGGGCGTGCTCGGGCACATGGGACTGCACGAAGAAGATGCTCTTGTCCGGGTCGATGCCCGCGGCAATGTACTGCGCGGCAACCACGCGGGTGCGCTTGGCCAGCTCGGCGGGTTCGAAGTCCACCGTGATGGCATGGAGGTCTGGGATGAAGAACACGGCGTCGTATTCGGCCTGCATGTCGACCCAGTTGCGGACCGCGCCAATGTAGTTGCCCAGGTGCAGCGAGTCCGCTGTGGGCTTGGCACCGGAGAGGATGCGTTTCTTGGTCACGGGGGAAGTCGAGCTAGTCATTGTAAGAAAAACCTTCGGGGCTCAGAGCTGGTAGTCCACTACCAGCGGTGCGTGGTCGGAGAAGCGGGTGTCCCATGACGGCGCCCGGTCCACCACTGCCGAAATCGCGGCGGCAGCAAGGGCAGGGGTCGCCATGTGGTAGTCGATGCGCCAGCCTGTGTCATTGTCAAAGGCTTTGCCGCGCTGGGACCACCAGGTGTAGGGGCCGTCGACGTTTCCCGCCAGGCCCCTGTGGACATCCCTCCATCCGATTTCTTCGCCGAAGAAGCGGTCGAAGTAGGCACGCTCCTCCGGAAGGAAGCCGGCACGCTTGACGTTGCCCTTCCAGTTCCTGATATCCAGTTCCGTGTGGCCCACGTTCAGGTCGCCCACCACGAGGGCATGGTCGCTGTGCTTTGCCAGCCCCGGAAGACGGTTGACCATAACGTCGAGGAAACGGAACTTGTCGTCCTGTTTGGGCGTTCCTGCCTCGCCGGAGTGCACGTAGGCGCTCACCACTGTCAGTGTGGCGGCTGCACCGGCGGCGTCCGTCACCCGGAAGTCTGCCTCGACCCAGCGGCCCGCGGTGGCAAAGTAGTCGTCGCCGATGTGTGGGCGGGTGGCCAGCGGCTCAGTGCGGGAGGCAATGGCCACGCCGGCGCGGCCCTTGGCCTCGGCTTCCTCATGCAGGATGAACCAGCCCTCGCCAAGGAGCTGCCGAACGATCGCGTCGGGTGCCCTGACCTCCTGGAGGCAGAGAATGTCCACGTCCCGGGGTTCAAGCCATTCCGCCATGCCGTTCTTGTAGGCGGCGCGGAGGCCGTTGACGTTGACTGATGCGATGCGAAGGTGGTCCTTCTTCAATGCCGAGCTCACCCGCTCCACTCTAGTCGATGATGGTTCCGCTGACGGGTTCGTCAGCGCCACCGGAGGACTTGATCATGTCCCTGGCGTTGGTGGCCGTGATTTCGATGGTTTCCAGTGCGCGGCGGATGGTGTCCTGGTCTGCTGCGTCGCCCTTGGCCCGTTCCTGGTCGACGACGCGCACCTGCACCTGCACGATCTTGAAGGAGTGGTCCAGCTTCAGGTTCCGGACTTCGTCAGCCTCGCTGCGTGACTGCACCAGGCGGGTGCCGCCGTGATCGGCACTGCCCGACGACGGCGCGCGGCCGGTCGCGGCGTTGAAGGCGTTCTGTGCCTCGTTGAGTTTGGCGGTCGCCTTCTTGGCCGCCTTCTGGATGCTGAAGACGACGAACGCGGCAAGCGCGAGCCAGAACGCGGCGATGATGGCCACAACCCAGCCCACGACGTCGTTCTGGTTGGCGGCGAAGATGACGGCGACGATGAAGGCAATGACGAACACCATCATTCCTGGGCCGCTGATCCGGAGCATGGAGAACCCGCCCTTGGCCGGGTTGGACGCAGAGTTAGGGTTACCCAGAGTTCGCATGCCTCCATTGTCTCAAACACGCGACGGTGGAAATGGCCGCTTCCACCCCGGGCGAACGCTACTTCAGGAACAACTTGCGGAGGCGCCCGGCGGTGAGCATGACACCAAGCACGATCATCACGAGGTAGTACCCGACATGGATGGCCGTGGCGGGGCTGAAAATTCCCACGCTGATCTGCCGGAGCAGCTCAACCCCATGCCACAGGGGCATGGCCTGGATGAGCCACTGGATGTACTGCGGGTACACGCTGAGCGGGTAGAAGGTGGCGCTGAAAAGGAACATGGGGAGCATCACGAAGTTGATCCAGTCCATCTGCTGGAAGGTCTTCATGAAGCTGGTGATCCCCATCCCGAAGCTCGCGAAACCGAAGGCGATCAGCACGGACGCAGGAATCATGAGGATGGCCCAGGGCGTGGTGATCAGCCCCATGATTCCCATGACGGCGGTGAACCCGGTGGCGTACAGCAGGCCCCGCAGCAGCGCCAGGAAGATCTCCCCCATGGCCACGTCCAACGGCCCCAGGGAAGTGTAGAGCATGCCCTGGTACAGCTTGGCGAAGTTCATCTTGAAGAAGACGTTCCAGGTGGAGTCGTACACGGCACCGTTCATCGCAGAGACGGCCAACAGCGCCGGGGCAATGTACGCGGCGTAGCTGATTTCCTGGCCGCCGGGGCCTTGCACGGCGCCCACGATCGCGCCCAGGCCCACACCCATGGAGATCAGGTAGAGCACCGGCTCGAAGAAGCCGGAGAGCATCACCATCCAGTTGCTGCTCTTGGTGGCCATGAGCCCGCGGGCGATGACTGCTTTAACGTTCCGTGAGTACATGGGCCCGAAGCGGCGGTTCCGCGCCGCTTCGGTGACGCTGTGGCCCCTTGGGTTGTGACTTTCAGCCAGAACGCTCATTGGCCCAGCCTCCTGACGAATTGGCGCTTGGTGAGCATCCAGCCGGCAACGGCGAGACCCACCAGGAACACGATGTGGGCGATGGTCAGCAGCGGGGGTTCCCCATAGCCGTAGCTGAAGACCCGGCCCAGTTCCGTGCCGTGCCAGATCGGCGAAATCCAGCCGATCCACCGCACCGCGAGCGGCAGCGAATCGAGCGGGAAGAACGTTCCCGAGAACAGGAACAAGGGGGTCACGATGAACCGCATCACCATGGCGAACTGGCCCTTGTCCTCCTTGATGGACGCGGCATAGGCCATGAGTGGCAGGCCGAACGAGAGCCCTGCCAGCGTGGCCACCAGGACAGACACCCAGCCCCAGCCGCTCGGCGACGCACCGAAGAGCGCCACCACCACGAAATAGATGGCGGACTGCAGCAGGAACCGCAGCGTCACGGCCATGATGTGGCCGGAGGCGATCTGTTCCGGAGTGAGGGGTGAAGCGTGCGGCCCGTAGTAGACGCGCCGCCATTTGAACCCGTCCATGACCGGGAACGTGAATTCGTTGGCTGCCGTCATGACCGCAGCCGAGATCAGCAGGGCAGGGGCAATGAACGCGAGGTAGCTGACGCCGCCGAATGCCGCTTCGCTGTTCGTGTCCACCAGGGTGGCCAGGCCCACGCCCATGGCGAACAGGTACGCCACCGGCTGGCCCACGCCGTACATCACGATGGTCCAGCCGTAGCCCTTCATGACGCGGAGGACCTGCTCGGCGTAGTAGAAGGAGCCCCAGCGGCGGGCACGGGCCGCGGACACGGCCGGCGAGTGGGCGGGAAGCAGGGCGGGCGCGGCAGGACCGCGGCCGCCGGCATCCGAAACGGAAGGCGCGGACTGATCAGTCAACGAGGCTCCTACCGGTGAGGCGGAGGAAGACGTCCTCCAGGGATGACCGGCGGACGAGCGAGGTGACCGGGCGCAGTCCGCGCGCGGAGACCTGTTCCAGGGCGGCCTCGCCGTCGTGGGCGTAGATCAGCACCCGGTCCGGGAGCGTCTCCAGCCGCTCGCCGATGCCCTCCAGTTCGGCACCGATGGTGGCGTTGCGTTCCGAGCCGAAGCGCAGCTCCAGGACTTCACGGGTGGAGTACTCCCGGATCAGGCTGGCGGGCGAGCCCTCGGCCATGATCCGGCCCTTGTCCACGACGATCAAACGGTCGCACAGCTGTTCGGCCTCGTCCATGTAGTGCGTGGTCAGGATGAGCGTGACGCCCTGTTCCTTGAGCCGGAACAGCCTGTCCCAGAGAATGTGCCGGGCCTGCGGGTCCAGGCCCGTCGTGGGCTCGTCCAGCAGCAGGATCCGGGGTTCGTTGATCAGCGAGCGCGCAATGGTCAGCCGCCGCTTCATGCCGCCGGAGAGGGCGTCCACCTTGGACTTGGCCTTGTCCGTCAGCTGGGCGAACTCCAGCAGCTCATCCGCTTTGGGACGCAGGTAGCTCATCGGCAGCCCGAAGTAGCGGCCGTAGACCAGCAGGTTGTCGCGCACCTTGAGCTCTTCGTCGAGGTTGTCCTGCTGTGGCACAACACCCAGGTGGGCTCGGACTTCCGGCCCGTGGCTTTCCGGGTCCAGCCCCATGATGGACAGGCTTCCCGAGGTGCGCTGCGAGACGCCGCCAATCATCTTCATGGTGGTGGACTTGCCGGCCCCGTTGGGGCCAAGCAGGCCGAAGGCCTCGCCGGCCGGGACACTGAAGGAAATGCCGTCGACGGCGGTGACGTCGCCATACGTTTTGGTGAGGTTCTCGGCGGTGATGACGTACTGCATCTGGTCGCCCTGGGTCTGGCTGCGGGATGGTTTGCTTGACAGTTCTTCGTTGGACACAAGTTCAGGCACCCACACAACGTTAGTACTCACGTTCGAACAAAGAAAGAGTTGAATCTCAAAAAATCCATTCGATTTTGTCCGCCCCGTCCCGTCTCCGGCGCCCTGCTGTTGAGGGCGCCGGAGGCGGTCTTACTTTTCCTCTGCGCGGAGGACCTGCAGGCGCTGGCGGTACTCCGTTTCGTCGATTTCCCCGCGCGCGTACCGTTCGCGGAGCACTCCTTCACCGCCTTGTCGCGCCGCCCAGCGGTGGTTAGTCCGCCACGTCCGGCGGGCGATGAAAATGATCAGGCCGATGACCAGGATCCAGAACAGCGGAAACAGCAGGAACCAGGGCGAGAACCCGCCGTCGTACCACGGGGCATGGACGGCGACGCCGGCCGGAAGTTGCACCGCCGCCGCCTGCACAGCGGCCGTGCCGATGGCGGTGCTCATGGCTGTCAACATGTCAGCTCCAAACTCTCAACGAGCCGTATCTCGGCTCTGCTTCAAGTCTGGTTTCGGGACGCCCCGCCGTCGTCCGGCGACGGGAGGCACTTGGGGCGGGCTGCGTACTCCCCCGGGAGGCGGCGGGGCCGCGTCAGCTGCTCCAGCCGGGCCGGACCAGGCCCGATTCATAGGCCAGCACCACCAGTTGCACGCGGTCCCGGACCTGCAGCTTTGCCATGATCCGCGAGACGTGGGTCTTGGCGGTCAGCGGCGTGATGAAGAGCCGCCCGGCGATTTCCGCGTTGTTCAGTCCCTCCCCCACCAGCCGGAGCACTTCGCGTTCACGGTCGGTGATCCGGTCCAGCCCGGCGTCGGGCGGTTTGCCGGCCGCGCGGGGCTGCAGGGCCAACTGGGCCATGATCCTGCGCGTCACTGACGGCGACAGGAGGGCGTCGCCGTCGTGCACCACGCGCACCGCGCGGAGCAGTTCCTCCGGCTCGGTGTCCTTGACGAGGAACCCGGCCGCGCCCGCCCGCACGGCCTCGGCGATGTACTCGTCCAGTTCGAAGGTGGTGAGGATGATGACCCGCGTTTCGGGAAGGGCCGGATCGGCCAGGATCCGACGGGTCGCGTCCAGTCCGTCACCCTGCGGCATGCGGATGTCCATGAGCACGACGTCGGGGTGCTCACGTGCCGCCAGCCGGACAGCGTCGTCACCGGTTCCGCATTCGGCCACGACTTCCATGTCCGGTTCGGCGTCCAGGAGCGCACGGAATCCGGCACGGATGAGCGTCTGGTCATCGGCGATCAGGATGCGGATCATTGCTGCCCCTCAATCTGAGCGCCCGTACTCGGGGTGCTACCCAGCGGCAGGACCGCCTGGACCCGCCACCCCGGATGCAGCGGGCGGAACCGGACCGTGCCGCCCAGCGCCGCCGCGCGCTCCCGCATCCCGGTCAGGCCGTTGCCCTCCGGTGCTCCGGCGGCGCCGCGGCCGTCGTCGTCGACCGTGATGGTGAGCTGTCCGGCGTCGGGCCCCTCCGCGGGAATTTCCAGCACGACGGCGGCGCGGCCGGCACCGGAGTGCCTCACCACGTTGGTGAGCGCCTCCTGCACGATCCGGTAGGCCGCTTCCTCCACGACTCCCGCGACCGGCGTGTTAGTTCCGGGGTCCGGGAGGGCCTGCAGCTTCACGTCCAGCCCGGTACGGCGCGCGCTCTCGGCAAGTTCGGGGAGCTTGCGCAGCCCTGGCCCCGACGCCGGACGGAGCGGTGCATCGTCCCGGAGCACGCCCAAGAGCTGGCGGACCTCGTCCAAGGATTCCTTGCTCGCCGCTTTGATGGCCTCCAGGGCGGGGCGGAACTGATCGGGATCCCGGTCCCCCAGGTGGAGTGCCACTGAGGCCCGGACGTTGATCATGGACAGCGAGTGCGCCACAACGTCATGGATGTCCCTGGCGAGGGCCAGGCGGTATTCGTCGCGCGCGGCCTGTTCGCGGGATTCCTGCTGGCGGCGCCTTTCGGCCACGCGTTCATGCCGGAGCCGGGCGGCCTCCCCCAGCAGCACCAGGATCACCAGCCACGATGTTCCGGCCACGGCCCGGATCAGGGCACCGTCGTCGCCGCTGGCCACAAAGTGGGCCACCAGCGCAGCCGCACAGGCCCCTGCCACCGTCCACGTCTGCCACCGCCTGCCGGCGGCCGCCGAGAAGACGATGGCCAGCGCCAGGGAGAGCAGCACGGGACCCCAGGGATATCCGGAGGCCAGGTACAGGAGGGTTGCCGCGGCAACCGCTGGGAGCATGACTGCCGGGGACCGCCGCCGGAGGGACAACGCTGCCGGGCCGGCGAGCAGCAGTACGAAGGCCAGGGCGTCCAGGGGCCGCGTGTCCGGCTGGCGCGCGGCGGCGAAGACCGTGCCCACCACCTGGACCACAGCCACGGCGATCACCACGAAGGCAGTGGGCGGACCCTGGAATCGGCGCGGCATACTCCGAGCCTAGCCGCGCCGACCGCCCGGCGTCGTCGGCTTAACGGCGTAGGGCGCCTACTCCCCGGGGAGTAGGCGCCCTGTTGCTTTTCAGTCAGCCGGCTTAGGCAGCGCCGGCGCGGCTTGCCGCCGCCAGTTGGCGTTCCGCGGCTTCGACCACGTTGGTCATCAGCAGTGCCACGGTCATGGGACCGACGCCGCCGGGGTTCGGCGAAATCCAGCCGGCTACTTCGGCAGCGGCAGGATCGATGTCGCCGTGGACCTTGCTCTTGCCCGTCTCGGGGTCGGTTTCACGGGTGACACCAACGTCGAGCACGGCAGCGCCCGGCTTCACGTCTGCGGCCTTGACGATGTGCTTGGCACCCGCCGCACCCACGATGACGTCTGCCTGCCGCAGCAGCTCCGAGAGGTTCTTGGTGCCGGTGTGCGTCAGCGTCACGGTGGCGTTCACGGCCCGCCGGGTGAGCAGCAGGCCGATCGAGCGGCCGATGGTGACGCCGCGGCCGACGACCACCACGTGTTTGCCGGCGAGGCTGTAGCCGTTGCGCTCCAGGAGCTCGATGACGCCGCGGGGCGTGCACGGCAGCGGCGAGGTGATCTCACCGTTGACGTTGAGCACCAGCCGGCCAAGGTTGGTCGGGTGCAGTCCGTCGGCATCCTTGGCGGGGTCGATCCGCTCGAGGATGGCGTCGGTGTCCAGGTGCTTGGGCAGCGGCAGCTGCACGATGTAACCGTGGCAGGCGGGGTCCGCATTGAGTTCGTCAATGAGGGCCTCAACTTGGGCCTGGGTGGCATCCGCCGGAAGCTCACGCTGGATCGAGTTCATCCCGATCTCCACAGACTGCTTGTGCTTCATGGACACGTACAGCTGCGAGGCAGGGTCCGCGCCCACGAGCACTGTGGCAATCCCCGGAGTGACGCCATGGGCCTTCAGTGCCGCGACACGCTCAGCCAGCTCGGATTTGATGGCGGCAGCAGCTGCCTTGCCGTCAAGGATCTTCGCGGTCTGCGCCATGGACGGGTTCACCACTGCTCGTGCTGCGGGTAGAGCGGGAAGTCGGCGGCGAGCTTGTCCACGCGGGCCTGCAAGGACTCGGTGTCCGTGGCGGAGCCGGCCTTCAGGGCGGTGGCGATGATCTCGGCAACCTCGGTGAACTCCTCGGCGCCGAAGCCGCGGGTGGCCAGGGCCGGGGTACCGATGCGCAGGCCGGAGGTGACCATCGGCGGGCGGGGGTCGAACGGAACGGCGTTGCGGTTCACGGTGATGCCCACGGAGTGCAGGAGGTCCTCGGCCTGCTGGCCGTCCAGCTGGGAGTTGCGCAGGTCCACCAGGACCAGGTGCACGTCGGTGCCGCCGGTGAGTACCGAGACGCCGGCTTCTGCGACGTCGGCCTGGTTCAGGCGGTCGGCAATGATCTTGGCACCTTCGAGGACGCGCTCCTGGCGCTCCTTGAATTCCTCGGTTCCGGCGATCTTGAAGGCAACGGCCTTGGCGGCGATGACGTGCATGAGCGGTCCGCCCTGCTGGCCCGGGAAGACGTTGGAGTTGAGCTTCTTGGCCCACTCCTGCTTGGCCAGGATCACGCCGGAGCGGGGGCCGGCGAGGGTCTTGTGCACAGTGGAGGTGACGACGTCGGAGTACGGCACCGGGCTCGGGTGCAGGCCCGCTGCCACCAGGCCGGCGAAGTGCGCCATGTCCGTCCAGAGGAGCGCACCGACTTCGTCGGCGATGGAGCGGAAGGCTGCGAAGTCCAGGTGGCGCGGGTAGGCGGACCAGCCGGCAATGATCACCTGGGGCTTCTCGGCGATGGCCTGCTCGCGGAGCTTGTCCATGTCAACGCGGAAGTTGTCCTGCTCCACCTGGTAGGCGGCCACGTTGTAGAGCTTGCCGGAGAAGTTGAGCTTCATGCCGTGGGTAAGGTGGCCGCCGTGGGCAAGGGAGAGTCCCAGGATCTTGTCACCGGGGGTGATCATGGCGGACAGTGCTGCGGCGTTGGCCTGTGCACCGGAGTGCGGCTGGACGTTGGCGTACTCGGCGCCGAACAGTTCCTTGACGCGGTCGATCGCCAGCTGCTCGGCGATGTCCACGTATTCGCAGCCGCCGTAGTAGCGGCGGCCCGGGTAACCCTCGGCGTACTTGTTGGTCAGGACGGAGCCCTGGGCTTCCATGACGGCGCGCGGAGCGAAGTTTTCGGAGGCGATCATTTCCAGGGTGCCGCGCTGGCGGCCAAGCTCCTGGTCCAGTACGGCGGCGATCTCGGGATCGAGCTCAGCCAGCGGCAGGTTACTGACGGTGGAGGAAGTGCTGACGGAAGTCGGTGATGTAGTCACGAAAAACTCCTGGCTAGGGATGGGCACTGCTAAGGTCAGGCTACCGGCTGTGACGTCGCCCCGCCCCTTGGTTAAGGGCAGCACGACGGCATGGATCGGCAGCGGTTAAACTGCCAACCGGCAAAACATGACCCTCGGCCCAGGCGTACGATCCGTGGTCTTCGTAGGTGCCGCTCCCTGATGGTTAGCCATCCAACGCCAGTTGCGACCGGTTAAGCCTATCAAAAACCTTTTATGTGGACCGTCCATCCCGTCGAAAGCAGAGCCTCCGCCGCGGGTAGGCTGTTCTTCGTGACTGAAGACCAGCTGGCCTCCGCCTACGTACTGACCCTTTCCTGCCCCGACCGTCCCGGCATCGTGCATGCCGTTGCGGGAGCACTGCTCGTGGCAGGCTGCAATATTACGGACTCGCAGCAGTACGGCAGCCAGTCCACCGGCACCTTTTTCATGCGGGTTGAGGCGACCACGGCTGGTTCGCAGGCTGACGTGTACGCGGCGCTGGAACCGGTGGCGGCTGCGTTCGGCATGCAGTGGAGCCTGAACCCCGAGGGACGCAAGGTCCGCACGCTGCTGATGGCGAGCAAGTCCGCCCACTGCCTCAACGATCTCCTGTTCCTGCAGCGCTCCGGCACGCTGCCCATCGAGATCCCCGCCATCGTGTCCAACCACCAGGAACTGGCCGGGCTGGCGGAGTTCTACGGCATTCCGTTCCACTACATCCCCGTCACCGCGGACACCAAGGTCCAGGCCGAGGACGAGCTGCGGAAGATCATTGCGGAGGAAGGCGTCGAACTGACCGTCCTGGCCCGCTACATGCAGATCCTGTCCAATGACCTGTGCACCGAGCTCACCGGCAAGGCCATCAACATCCACCACTCCTTCCTGCCGTCCTTCAAGGGCGCGAAGCCCTACCACCAGGCCCACACCCGCGGCGTGAAGCTGATCGGTGCCACGGCGCACTACGTCACGGCCGCCCTGGACGAGGGACCGATCATCGAACAGGAAGTCATCCGGGTGGACCACCGCCGCACCGCCGAACAGTTCGTGCAGATGGGCCGCGACGTGGAAGGCCGCACGCTGGCACAGGCCGTCCAGTGGCACGCCGAGCACAGGGTCCTGCTCGACGGGAACCGCACGGTCGTCTTCAACTAGTGGTCGAGCACTTCGCCACGGAGCATGGCGGCGAGGACCGGCTGGCCGCGTTCTACAACCAGAGGGCGGTCCTTCATCCGGAGCATCCGCTCACCCCTCAAAGGGTGGAGCAGCGGGACCGGTTCATCGCCCGGCTAAAGGCCGAAGGCCGGCACGGCGTGCTGGAAATCGGTTCCGGCCTGGGGCTCGACGGGCTGAAGTTCGTCCAGGCCGGGATCCACTACACCGGCATTGACCTGTCCGAAGAGCACGTGCGGATAGCAACGTCCAAAGGACTGAACGTCTCGGTTGCCAGCGCCCGGAGCCTGCCCTTCGCCGACGGCGCCTTCCCGGCGGTGTGGAGCATGAGCACGCTGCTGCACGTCCCCAACAGGGACATTGACGACGTCGTCCGCGAACTGGTGCGCGTGGCCGCCCCCGGGGCGCCGATCGCCGTCGGACTCTGGTCCGGGGACGACGAAGAGGTACTCAACCCCGAAGACGAAATAGAGCCGCCGCGCTTTTTCAGCCGCCGCAGCGACGCAGCGCTCCGGCGGATCTTCGGCCGGCACGGCGACATTGAGGAATTCGTCACGTGGCCGGAGGGCTCAGGCGCTGAATCAGGCCCGGGAGCGGGCCACTGGACACAGCATTACCAGTTCCTGGTCCTCCGCACTCCCCTGCCCAGCTAGGTACCCCGACGGGCGCTGCCCATGTATCCGCCCAGGAATGCGGCCGCAATCAACAGGAGTGCCCCGACCCGTGCCAGCCTGATGCCGAGCCTGTGCCGGCCCCGGAGCCGTGCAGTCCAGGATCCGAGGAAGATCAGCACGGCCACGCCGTTCAGCCCGGCATGGACGATGCCAACCCGCTTCGTTGCCCGGCCGGCCAAAGCCCACTCGGCCCATCCGGTCAGTGCGGTGGGCGCCGCGGCCAGAACGCCAAGGCCCACCAGCCGGGTGGCTGCCCGCTGGGTTCCGGGATCCGCGAACAGGTCGAGGTACATGGCCATGAACCAGGCTCCGAAGGGCACATCGGTCAGGATGCCGTGCAGGGGTATTCCGGTTGCGTCGCCGTGGAGGAAGCTGCGCATCCGCCGGTTTTCGACCAGGCGGCCAGCCTTCGGCTCGGCCACCGAGACGGCCGGGTCAAGGGCCTCGAGCTGCTCAATCCGCCGCATCAACCGGCGGAACCGGCCGGGCCCGCCGCCTCCGTCCTTCCGCAGGTGAAGTCCTTGCAGCTGAAGCCCGTGAGGGCCAAAACCCCGAAGTTCCATGGCCCCATGCTAGTGAGTCAGGTCAGCTGCGTCACTAGGCACAAAGTCCGCTTGTGGAGTCCGCATACGTGGGCTGACGTGAACAGTGTCCTAGGCTGGGCTCATGGCTCCTCTTTATCCCTTTGCCGGCACCAGCCCGGACGTCCACCCTTCAGTCTTCGTTGCCCCAAGCGCCTCCGTGATCGGCAATGCCACCCTGGCCGAGGACTCCAGCGCGTTCTACGGCGTCTCGGTCCGTGCTGACACCGCCGCCATCACCGTAGGCGCCGGCAGCAACCTGCAGGACAACGTGGTGCTGCACGCTGACCCCGGATTCCCCTGCACAGTGGGCGCCCGGGTCAGTGTGGGGCACAGCGCCGTCGTGCACGGCTGCACCGTTGAGGACGACTGCCTCATCGGCATGAGCGCCACCATCCTCAACGGCGCGGTGATCGGCGCCGGCTCGCTCGTGGCGGCCGGCGCTGTCGTCCTCGAAGGAACGGTTATCCCGCCGCGTTCGCTGGTGGCCGGCGTCCCGGCAAAGGTCCGGCGCGAGCTCACCGAAGAGGAGTTCGACGACGTTCAGCGCAACGCTGCGCACTACCGCGAGCTCGCCCAGGCGCACCGGGAAGTGCACGGCTAGTCCAGGCTGATCGGCCCCAGCGCGTCAAGCAGCTCTCCCGGGCCCGGGTTCCCCGCGGCAGAGTGTCCGCCGAGGTGGTTCACCACGCCCCACACCGCGTTGAGGCCGGTGGTCACGGCGCCCTCGGCCCAGCCGGCGGTGAAAGAAACGTCATCGCCGGCGAGGAAGATCCCGCGCTGGCCCTCCGGCAGTTTGTCCTGCTTGAAGTGCGTGAACAGGCGCTGCTGGTAGCGGTAGTGCCCGGGCAGGTTCGCCTTGAAGGCGCCCATGAAGTTGGGGTCCGCCTCCCAGGAGACCGTGATGGGCTGGCCAATGATGTGGCTGGCGATGTCCATGCCCGGGTAGATCTGCTCGAGTGAGTGCAGCATGAGCTCCACCCGCTGGTCTGCGTCGAGCGCAAGCCACTTCAGCGCGTCGTCGTTCCAGGTGTAGGAGAGCAGGATGACGGCGGGCTTGTCCGGCCCGTCATCCAGCAGGTAAGTGGCGCGGTTCAACCGGTCGGTCAGGGTCATGGACATGACGTCGCGGCCGGTCGCCGGATCGGTGTCCTTCCAGAACGGGCGGTCCACCATCACGAAGGTCTTGGAGGACTGCATATAGTGCGAGCGCTCGATCGCCGTCCACAGCTCCGCCGGGAACAATGCCTCCTCGGTGTGGATCCGGGTGGACAGCAGCCAGGACTGGCACGTGGTGACGACGGCAGGGTAGGACGCCTCCCGGCCCCAGCGTTCGCGCAGGCGCAGGTCGCCGTTGGCGTCCCGGCCGATCCGGTCCACGGCACCGCGCGGGGAACCTGAGTGCAGCGACGCCAGTGACGTCCCTTCCGGCCAGTGGGCCATGCCCGACGGCGCGTGCTGCCAGAGTGCCTCGGGGAGCCGCTGGGCTCCCCCGGCGATGAGGCGGTGCTGGTCATCGGCGTCCGTGTAGACGACGCGCAGGATTTCGAGGATGGAGTTTGGGAAGTCCGTGTCCCAGCCGCCGGTTCCGAAGCCCACCTGGCCGAATGCTTCGCGGTGGGCGAAGCCTGCTTTCTTGAAGGACTCGCTGGCGGCGATGAAGCCGTAGAACGTCTGTTCGTCCATGAGCGGCAGGAGTTCGTTCCAGATCTCCTTGATCCTGGCCGTATCCCGCGCACGGATGGCGTCCTGCATCTCACTGAACTTGGCGCCGTCGTTCACGGCTGCTTTCCAGGCGTCCGCCACTTCGCGGAAGAACGGCGGCAGGTCCGCCGGGGTGCTGGCGTAGTGCTTCTGCCCGGCCAATTCGATCACGGTGCTGGAGGTTGCGGCGGCCAGCGGGTTGGGGAACTCCTGGGTCTGCAGGCCCAGCAGGTCCACGTAGTGGTAGAACGCCCTGCCTGACACCGGGAACCGCATGCCGCCGAGGTCCGCCATCACGCCTGGTGCCGAAGGGAAGCTGGCGGTGCGCAGCCGGCCGCCGATCTGGTCCGCCTCGTACATGACCGGGCGGAGGCCCAGCTTCATCAGTTCGTAGGCCGTGACCAGCCCGGAGAGCCCTGCCCCGACCACTGCCACTTCGGTCCCGTACAGCTCGGGCGGGACCCACCCGAGGCCGGCCGGGTTGGCGAGGTAGTGGTCATAGCTGAACGGGAAGTCCGGGTTCAGCATGGTGATGGGGGCGTCGTTTGCCTGGTCAGGTGTCGGTGCGGCGTCCGGGCCGGCTGCGGCCGCGGGATCGTTTGCCGGCAGTTCGGTGGCGATGGTCATGAAAGGTCTGCCTTCGTCGGTTCGGTGGTGGACGGTGTTGAAATTTCGCGCCCGCTGAGTTCACGGTATTCCTCGTGGCTGAGCGACGCCACCCTGGAGTGGCGCCGGCCGTAGCCGAGGTAGGCTGCGAGGCCCACCAGCATCCAGATGCCGAAGACCACCCAGGTGTCGGCGCCAAGGTTGGCCATGAGGAACGCACACATCAGGGCGCCGAGGATCGGCGTCAACGGGAACAGCGGCACGCGGAAGGTGCGTTTGAGCTCGGGCCGGTTGCGCCGCAGGTAGATGACGGCAATGTTGACCAGGGCAAAGGCAAACAGGGTGCCGATGCTGGTGGCGTCCGCCAGTGCCCCGAGCGGGACCAGCCCGGCGGTGAGGGCGACGGCGATGCCCACGATCAGGGTTCCGGCAACCGGTGTGCCGGTGCGGGACGAGACGCGGCCGAAGATCCTGGGGATCAGGCCGTCGCGGGACATCGACAGAAGGATGCGGGTTTGTCCGTAGAGGACGGTCAGGACGATGCTGGCAATGGCCAGCACGGCGCCGACGGCGAAGACCAGGGCAATCCACGGCTGCCCGGTGGTCTCTTCAAGAATCTTGACCAGGGCGGCCTCGGTGCCGTCGAACCAGCCCCAGGGGCGGGCGCCGATGGCGGCGACAGCAACGAGGACGTAGATGGTGGTGACGATCAGCATGGAGAGCATGATGGCGCGCGGCAGGTCCCGCTTGGGGTTGCGGGCTTCCTCGCCCGCCGTGGAAGCGGCGTCGAACCCGATGTAGGAAAAGAACACCGTAGAGGCGGCGGCCGAGACACCGGCTGCGCCCATGGGCAGGAGCGGTTCGAAGTTGCCTGCGTTGAAGGCGGTGAAGGCTACGACGCAGAAGAACAGGAGGATGCCGACCTTGACCACCACGATGGCGGTGTTGATCCAGGCGCTTTCCCGGGCGCCGCGGACCAGCAGGATCGTGGCCAGGACCACGATGACCATGGCCGGGATGTTCATGATGCCGCCGTCACCGGGCGGCTGGGAGATGGACTCCGGCAGGACCTGCCCGAAGACCGCCAGGGACTCGTTCACGTACTGGCCTGCGCCCACAGCCACGGCAGCCACCGACACGGCGTACTCCAGCACGAGGCACCAGCCGCAGATCCAGGCCATGCCTTCGCCCATGGTGGCGTAGGTATAGGAGTAGCTGGAGCCCGCCACCGGGACCAGTCCGGCCATTTCGGCGTAGGAAACGGCAGAGAGCAGGGCGGCCAGGCCGGCGATCGCGAACGAAATCCAGATGGCCGGACCGGCCAGGGGCACCGATTCGCCGAGGATGACCAGGATGCCTGTGCCCAGGGTGGCGCCGACACTGATCATGGTCAGCTGCAGGACGCCGAAGCTCCGGACCAGTTTGGGGCCGCCGTGGCCGTTTTCAGCCTCGCTGACCATCTGGCCGATCGGCTTGCGGCGCAGCAGCTGCGCAGCCAGGCCCGGACGGCGGGCAGCTGCCGGCTGCCGGCCGGTGAGTGTAGGCACAGTCATCATTGACGTCCGTTCGTGAGTAGTTGTCGGTTTCCCCTTGGTCCAGCTTAGGTTTGTGAGCCACCTCTCACCGTTGTGCAAAATGCCCTATAGTGTTCTGGCATGAGACTTAATGCACACATCGAAAGCCCGCAGGCCGCGGCGCTGACCGGGCAGGTCAGCGTTGACCTTACGGCCATTTCGGACAACATCCGCAACCTCCGGGAGCGCTCCGCCGCACCGCATTTCATGGCCGTGGTGAAGGGCAACGCTTATGGCCACGGCCTGGTCGACGTCGCCCGGACAGCGCTGGAGGCCGGCGCGGACTGGCTGGGCACAGCGCAGCTTCACGAGGCGATCGCCCTTCGCCGGGCGGGCATCACCGCCCCCGTCCTGTCGTGGCTTTACCTCGCGGCGGCCTACAGCGGGACGATCCGGGAGGCGCTGGAGTACGACGTCGATGTGTCGCTGGGCAGCGTTGCCCAGCTCGACGTCGTGGCCGGCATTGCGCGCCGGCTGGGCCGTCCCGCCGTCGTCCATCTTGAACTGGACACGGGGCTGAGCCGCGGCGGGGCGCGGGCGGAGGACTGGGCTGAGCTCGTGGCCGCCGCCCGCTCTGCGGAGCGTGCGGGAACCCTGTCCGTCAGGGGCGTCTGGACCCACCTGGCCTGGGCCGATGTTCCCGCGCACCCCGCCAACTTGGCAGCCGTGGACGCCTTCGAAGAAGCCGTTCGGGAGGCCAGGGCGGCAGGGCTGGAACCGGCCCTCCGGCACGTCTCAAGCTCCGCCAACATCCTTGACCGGCCGGAATTCGCGTTCGACATGGTGCGGGCCGGCCTGGCGTTCTACGGGCTGGCTCCGGCGGACCACCTTGCTCCGGCCGATTTTGGCCTGCGCCCGGCACTGACCGTGACAGCGCCGGTGGTGTTGGTGAAGAAGGTGCCCGCCGGAACCGGCGTGAGCTACGAGCACCAGGCCTTCACGCACGAGCCGCGGTACCTGGGGCTGATCCCGCTGGGTTACGCGGACGGCATTCCGAAGGGCATTTCGGGCCGCAGCCTCATCCTCCTTGGCGGCCGCCGGGTCCCGGTGATCGGCAAGGTCTGCATGGACCAGTTCATGGTGGACCTGGGCCCGGATGCCAACGGCGTGGCCGTTGGTGACACAGCTGTGCTATTTGGCGATCCGCAGACCGGGGCGGCCAGCGCCGATGACTGGGGCGCGGCGATCGGCAGCCACGGCGACGAGATCATCAACCGGATCGCCCCGCGCCTGCCGCGTGCGTACGAGTGCCCGGATTACCAGGAAGCCGGTGGTCCCCTTGGCGCGTGAGGCGGCCGCCGAGCGTCTCGGCTTCGTCACGCTGGAGCAGTTCCTGCAGAAGCTGCCGCCGGAGCTGAAAATACTCCACAACGGCGGCAACGGTGCCGGGCTGCTCCGCTGGGTCGAGCCGAGCGAGCTGGAGGATCCGACGCCGTACCTGCTCGACGGCGAATTCATCCTCACCGCCGGGCTGCCGTTCCTCGGCGACGGCGGCGCGGGAGGGAAGGTGGACGCCTACGTGCAGCGGCTTGTCGGCGCCGGCGTGGGCGCCCTGGGATTCGGGCTGGAACCGTACTTCGATGCCGTGCCCGGCGCCGTGGTTGACGCGTGCCGGCATCACAACCTGACGCTGGTGGAAGTTCCCAAGACTGTTCCGTTTGCCGCGATCGGGCTGGAATTCTCCCAGCTGCTGGAATCGGACAATGCCCGGGTGTTCAGGCAGCTGGCGGACACCAACAGGCAACTGATGCGTGCGGTCCTTTCGGCCAGGCCGGAACACGAGCTCCTGGCGGCGCTGGTGCAGCGGGTTCCGGTGTGGGCACTGCTCGTGGGTGCGGACGGCAGGGTCCGCGCCCGGGCCGCAGCCGGCGGAAGCGCAACCAGCGCACCCGGCGGAAGTGCAGCCGGCGCCGGCGCCACCAGCCCGGGAGGCGGACCGCGGAACGCGCCCGCCGCCGTCGAACTTTCCGCCCTGCAGCCGATACTGAAAAGACTGCTGGCCGGCAGCGGCCCCCGGGTGGAAATGGATTCCCTCGACGAGCCCGGTTCCGCCCTGGTGTTCGGCCACCCGCTCCGCAGCACCCGGGACGCCAACCTCGGCGCGCTGATCCTCGGATCCGGCAGTCCCCTCACCCCGGCGCAGAACAGCGTGGTGTCCTCCGTCGTCGGGCTCCTGGAACTGCTGGTGCGGCAGCGGACCAGCGGCTCACTCGCGCCGAGCCAGCTGGCGACGGCGCTGCTGCTGCACCCGGACAGCGTGGCGTCCGGCGGGACCAGGCATGTCAACGGGCTCAAGGACCTCCTGGCGCAGAGCATTTCGTCCACGCGTTCGGCACCGCTGCGGGTCGTCCAGGGACTCAAAGCCGACGCCGACTGGCCGGCTGGCGACAGCCCCGTCCGGGAACTGCTGCAGTGGCGCCGGATGTTCGACACCAAGCTGGTGGAGATCACTGACTACGGCTTCGCTGCCATCACACGCCTCAAGGCGGACGAGGCACTGCTGGCCGAAACGGAGAAGCTCGGCTGGCGGCTGGTGATCGGGGATGCCACGGAGTTCCAGGGGCTGGCTTCCGCATACCAGCGGGCCAGTTCGCTGCGCGCACGGGTCCAGGCAACCGGGAGGAGTGCCCGGGTGGACGAGGTGACGTGGTCGGTCGCCGGGCTGCTCGGCCGCGAGGCCGGGACCATGCTTGCGGCCCGGCTGCTGGAGCCGGTGCTCAGCCAGGAAGAACCTGAGCGGCGATCCGCCCAGCTGGCGGTGCTGCGGACTTGGCTCGGCGAAAACGGGAGCTGGGACGCCACAGCGAAGGCCCTGGGACTCCACCGCAACAGCGTCCGCCGGCAGATCAATGCCCTCGCTGAACTGCTGGACACCGACCTCAACCAGGCCCAGGTGCGCGCGGAACTCTGGTTCGCCCTTCAGTACGTGGACGAACCCCCGGCCGCGGATCCTTCCCCTGCCGCCGCGGGCCCGCGTCCCGCGCCTGACCCGCGCGGTTCCCAGTCTCGGTAGACCTCCGGCCGGCGCTCCCGGAGGTACGGCACGGCGTCCCGCGCTTCGCGGGCGGCCGCGGCGAAGACCTCGGCGAACAGCAGCTCCGGCGCCGGCCCGGCCGCGGCCAGCAGCGATCCGTCGGGACCGGCGATCACACTGCCGCCCAGGAACTCGCAGCCGTCCTCCGTGCCCGCGTGATTGGCGTAGGCCACGGTCAGCTGGCTCTCCAGTGCCCGTGCGCGCAGCAGGACCTGCGGGACGGAATCGAACCCCTGCGCCAGGGCCGTGGGAACCAGGAGCAGTTCGGCGCCGCGGACGGCGGCAGCACGCACGGCCTCCGGAAATTCGACGTCGTAGCAGATCACCATGGAGGTCCTGATCCCGTGGAAGTCCACGACGGCGGGAGGTTCGGTTGCCGGGCTGAAGGCCTTGCGCTCCTCCGCGCCGAACAGGTGCACCTTGGCGTAGTTCAGCAGCTCTGCGCCCTCCTGGTCCACGAGGGTGGAGGTGATCTGCCACCGCCCATCCGCTGTAACGGCCGGCAGGCTGTACACCAGGGCGATGCCGTTCCGCCGGGCGATGTCGGCCAACTGCCGGCGGATGGACGGCAGCCTGGCTGGGTCCAGTTCCGCCCGGATCCGAAGGGGCGCGTAACCCACGGGGAACAATTCCGGCGTGACCAGCACCCGGGCCCCGGCCGCAGCGGCCCTTTGGGCGGCGTCATTGACTGCGCCGCAGTTGGCTTCCACATCGAGCACGGCGGAGTTCGCCTGCATCAGCGCCAGCAGCACCATTACCACCTCTAGAAGTCTCCGGGATGCCCGCGGGAACACGCGGACTCTCTGTATTTACCAGCCTAGCCACGGGTGCCGGCGATGGCGCAGGTGCATTTCCACCCGGAATCCGCGGCCGGCGGTGCGGAACGTCCGTGCGCGCCGGTCCGGCAACGTGATTGCCTCTTGCGTTAACTTCTTGACTACAACGGTGGAGATGGTGCACGCTTCATTGCATGCCCTCAACACCGCGCTCAACGAGGAGCCGAACCAAGAATCCTGGTTCACAGTCCGCATTGAGGCACCTGAACCAGCAACGGATCATCGAGTGCCTTCTGAACGGTCCGTCAACCCAGGCTGAACTCGCCCGGCAGACCGGCCTGTCCACGGCCACGGTCTCCAACATCGTCAAGATCATGCAGGACGCCGGGCTGGCGTCCACGGAACCGATCACCAGTTCCGGCCGGCGCGCACTTAACGTCCGGCTCAACAGCAACGGGGCCGTGGCCGTGGGCATCGACTTTGGTCGCCGCCACCTCCGGGTGGTCCTCGCCACGCTGAGCTACCACATTATCGCCGAAGAGTCGGTGCTGCTGCCGCTGGGCCACCACTCCGACGAAGGCATCCGTGCCGCCGTCGACCTCCTGGCCAAACTGCTGGACGAAAGCGGCGTGGAGCGCAGCGCCGTGGTGGGTGCCGGCGTCGGAATTCCCGGTCCCATCGACCGCCGCACGGGCACCGTTGCCCAAGGCGCCATCCTCCCTGAGTGGGTGGGAATCAACATCCTCCGGCACCTTGAGGACACCCTGAATTTCCCCGTCTTTGTTGACAACGACGCCAATCTTGGCGCGCTCTCCGAGGTCACCTGGGGACCCCACAGTGGCATCAGTAACCTGATGTTCCTGAAGATCGGTTCGGGCATCGGCGCAGGCCTGATCCTCAACAGTGCCCCGTACTACGGCAACGTGGGCATCACCGGCGAAATCGGCCACGCCACCATCCATGAGCACGGCCTCATCTGCCGCTGCGGAAACAGGGGATGCCTTGAAACCATTGCCTCCACAACCACCATGATCGAGCTACTCAGCCGCGGCGAGGAGAAGCCGCTCAGCGCCGAAGACATCGTCCGCAAGGCGCTAGAGCGGGACTCCGCAACCCTGCGGGTAGTGGACGACGCAGGCCTGGCCGTGGGCCGGGCCCTGGGCAACGTGGCCAACCTCATCAACCCTGAGGTCATTGTGGTGGGCGGTCCGCTGGCCGGGTTAGGAGACCTGCTCCTGGACCCCATCCGACGGGGGCTTGTCCGCCATGCGGTGCCCGTGATCGGCGAGACCACCACACTGACGATGTCCTCGCTGGGCGACCGGGCGGAGGCGCTCGGGGCTGCCGCACTCGTCTTCCAGCATGCGGGAATACGCCGCTCCTGATCGTTTCGTTATCTGGCTGTTGCGTTAAAGACTTGACGACAAGGGCTGTGATCCAGTTTACTTTTTCATCAGACGGCCCTGCGGTTTGCGGGGCGGACAACGAAGTCATGCATTGGAGGCGTAAGGGCATATGACGTCCCAGACCACGCACAGCGATCCGATACTTCTCGAGATGCGCTCCATCACCAAGGAATTCCCCGGCGTTAAAGCTTTGTCCGAGGTAAGCCTGCGGGTGAAGGCCGGCGAGATCCACGCAATCTGTGGTGAGAACGGCGCCGGCAAGTCCACCCTCATGAAAGTCCTGTCCGGCGTGTACCCGTACGGCAGCTACGACGGCGACATCGTCTACCAAAACGAGGTTCAGCAGTTCAAGGACATCCGCGCCAGCGAGCATGCCGGCATCGTGATCATCCACCAGGAACTGGCGCTCATTCCCGAACTGTCCATCATGGAGAACATCTTCCTGGGCAACGAACCCACCAAGCGCGGCGTGATCGACTGGGCCGAGGCCAGGACCCGGTCCACGGAGCTGCTGGCCAGGGTGGGGCTGCGCGAAGATCCCGATACCGCCATCAAGGAAATCGGCGTCGGCAAGCAGCAGTTGGTGGAAATCGCCAAGGCCCTGAGCAAGTCGGTAAAACTGCTGATTCTGGACGAGCCGACGGCAGCCCTGAACGAATCCGATTCCCAGCACCTGCTGGATCTCATGCTCGGGCTCAAGGGCCGCGGCATCACGTCCATCATCATTTCCCACAAGCTCAACGAGATCGAACAGATCGCCGACTCCATCACCATCATCCGTGACGGCAAGTCCATCGAGACCCTCGATGTGAAGGCCGACGGCGTTGACGAGGACCGCATCATCAAGGGCATGGTGGGCCGGACGCTGGAATCCCGCTTCCCGGACCACGAACCCAAGATCGGCGAGGTGTTCTTCGAGGTCAAGGACTGGAACGTGGGCCACCCGCAGATCCAGGACCGGATGGTCTGCAAGAACTCCAACTTCTTCGTCCGCCGCGGCGAGATCGTCGGTTTCGCCGGGCTGATGGGCGCCGGCCGCACCGAGCTGGCACGCTCGGTCTTTGGCCGCTCGTACGGACGGTTCATCTCGGGCCAGATCTACAAGGACGGCAAGGCGGTCACGCTCCGCACCGTACGCCAGGCGATCGACAGCGGACTTGGCTACGTCACGGAGGACCGCAAGTCCCTCGGCCTGAACCTCCTCGATGACATCAAAACCACCACTGTCGCGGCCAACCTCAAGAAGATCAGCAAGCACAACGTGGTGGATCCCAACAAGGAGTTCACCGTTGCGGAGCAGTACCGCAAGTCGCTGCGGACCAAAACGCCCTCGGTGGAAGAAGGCGTCGCCAAGCTCTCAGGCGGCAACCAGCAGAAAGTGGTGCTCGCGAAATGGATGTTCACCGACCCGGACCTGCTGATTCTTGACGAGCCCACCCGCGGCATCGACGTCGGCGCCAAGTACGAGATCTACGGCATCATCCAGCAGCTGGCCAACCAGGGCAAGGGAGTGATCGTGATTTCCTCCGAGCTGCCCGAGCTGCTTGGCCTCTCCGACCGCATCTACACCATCTTCGAAGGCGCCATCACAGGTGTCCTGGACAAGGATGACGCCAGCCAGGAAAGCCTGATGAAGCTCATGACATCCGCCCGCAAGACCGCCGCCTGACCCTGTGGATACCTCCAGAACCTTCCAGACACAAGGACCGAAACAATGAACGCGCTCAAGAAGCTCTTTGGCGGAAACACCCGCCAATTCGGCATGATCTTCGCCCTGGTTGCACTGATCGTCTTTTTCCAGATTTTCACTGAGGGCCGCACGCTCACCCCGGGCAACGTCATCAACCTCTTCAACGGCAACTCCTACATCCTGATCCTGGCCATCGGCATGGTCCTGGTGATCATTGCCGGCCACATCGACCTCTCTGTCGGCTCCGTGGCCGCCTTCGTCGGCGTCACCGTGGCACTGGCGATACGTGACTGGGGCATCCCCTGGTACGCCGGTGTCCTGCTGGGCCTGGCCCTCGGGGCGCTGATCGGGGCCTGGCAAGGGTTCTGGACCGCCTATGTGGGCATCCCTGCCTTCATCGTCACCCTTGCCGGCATGCTGCTGTTCCGCGGCTTCAACCAGTTCGTGGGCAAGTCCAATACCATCCCGGTCCCCAGCGACTTCCAGTACCTCGGATCCGGCTACCTCCCCGAGGTGGGACCCAGCACCGGGTACAACAACCTCACCCTGCTCCTGGGCCTGCTGGCCGTGGCCTTCGTGATCTTCAGCGAAGTCCGTTCACGCCGCCGGGCCATCGCGCTGGGTGCCGAAGTCCCCGAATCCTGGGTGATGATCCTCAAGCTGGTCCTGATCTGCGGCGCCATCCTGTACGCCACGTACCTGTTCGCCACCGGCCGCCCGGGCACGTCGTTCCCCATCCCCGGCCTGATCCTCGCCGTCCTCGTCATCATCTACGGTTTCATCTCGTCCAAGACCATCGTCGGCCGCCACATCTACGCTGTCGGCGGCAACCGGCACGCCGCCGAACTCTCAGGCGTCCAGTCCAAGAAGGTCAACTTCCTGGTGATGATGAACATGTCCATCCTGGCCGGCCTGGCCGGCATGATCTTCGTTGGCCGCTCCACCGCCTCCGGCCCGTTCGACGGCGTCGGCTGGGAACTGGACGCCATCGCGGCCGTGTTCATCGGCGGCGCCGCCGTGACCGGCGGCGTGGGCACCGTGATCGGCTCGATCGTCGGTGGCCTGGTCATGGCCGTCCTGAACAACGGCCTGCAGCTCCTGGGCGTCGGCGCCGACCTCACCCAGATCATCAAGGGCCTGGTGCTCCTGATCGCCGTCGCCTTCGACGTCTACAACAAGACCCAGGGCAAGAAGTCGATCATCGGCATGATGATGAAGAACTTCGGCCGCAGCAGCACCGAGCTGCAGCCGGACGAGACCACGGCCACAAAGGACGTCATCCGCAAGGAAGCCTGAGCGCTTCCCCACGATTCTCCGCACACCATCTAAAGAAAGTGAACCAAGCAATGCAAATGATTGGTAAAGCAGGAAAGGCAGCAGCGATCGCTGCTATTGCGGCACTGGCGCTGACAGCCTGCGGCCGCGCCGAAACCGGCACCACGGGTGGTAGCAGCGGCGGCGAGGCATTCCCCAAGAACTCCTCGATCGGCGTCGCGCTCCCCCAGAAGACCAGTGAAAACTGGGTGCTGGCCGAGAAGCTGTTCAACGACGGCCTGAACGGAGCCGGCTTCAAGGCTGACGTCCAGTTCGCCAACGGCGGCGTCTCCGAGCAGCAGAACCAGATCAGCGCCATGGTCACCAAGGGTGCAAAGGTCATCATCGTGGGTGCCATCGACGGCGCCCAGCTGGGTACCCAGCTCAAGCAGGCCAAGGACTCCGGCGCCACCATCATCGCCTACGACCGCCTGCTCCTGAACACCGAGAACGTGGACTACTACGTGGCCTACGACAACTTCAAGGTGGGTGAGCTGCAAGGCCAGGCGCTGCTGGACGGCATGAAGGCCAAGAAGCCTTCCGGCCCGTACAACATCGAACTGTTCGCCGGTTCCCCGGATGACGCCAACGCGAAGGTCTTCTTCGACGGCGCCATGAGCATCCTCCAGCCGAAGATCGACGACGGAACGCTGAAGGTGCTGTCCGGCCAGAAGTCCTTTGGGCAGGCAGTTACCCAGGGCTGGAAGGCTGAGAACGCCCAGCGTCGGGCCGACACCCTGCTGACCGGCAGCTACGGCACCGCTTCCCTGGACGGCGTCCTGTCCCCGAACGACACCCTGGCGCGTGCAGTCCTGACGTCCGTCAAGGCTGCCGGCAAGCCGCTTCCTATCATCACCGGCCAGGACTCCGAGGTTGAGTCCGTCAAGTCCATCATGGCCGGCGAGCAGTACTCCACCATCAACAAGGACACCCGCAAGCTCGTTGAGCACGCGATCACCATGGTCAAGGACATCCAGGCCGGCAAGACGCCGGAGATCAACGATGACAAGTCCTACAACAACACGGTCAAGACCGTTCCGGCCTACCTGCTGGAGCCGGTCATCGTGACCAAGGAGAACGTCAAGACGGCCTACGTCGACGATCCGGTACTCGGCCCGATCACCAAGTAGTCCGCGCTTCGGCGCCTGCACGTCAAGGGCCCTGGCCCGCCCGACAGGGTGGGACCGGGGCTCTTGCGTTCCCCGGACCGCACAGCCGCCCGGGCTTCACAGCGCAAACATAGCTTCGGCCCGACCTCCGCACAGCCGCGCGCAGCACTGTGGGATCAGCACGCCGGCCATCCCGTCCGGCCAGAGATCCTAGGAGTATCGTGAGCGTCCTCGCCCGAAGTGTAGGCAATGCCTTCAGAAACAAGGTCCGAACCGGGGCCGTGGTGGCGGTGCTGGCAGTGGCAATCGGCCTGGCCCTGTCCATGCTGGTGGCCAACCAGGCAGTTGCCGCCAAAGTCACCGAACTGAACGCATCGGTAGGCACCGTGTTGACCGTCAACCCGGCCGGCGGCCAGGGCTTCGAAGGCGGCGGCGAGCCGCTCGCGGCTGAACAGGCCGCCACTGCGGCCGCCGTACCCAACGTGACCGCCGTGGTCGGCACCAAGGCGCTGCGCCTACGCAACGCAACCGAAGCCGCAGCGCAGGCGGCAGCCGGAACCCAGGCGGCCGGCCCCGGCGGAGGTCAGGGCGGACCCGGCGGGCAGACCACCACCACGCTGACCACCAGCCTCACCGCCGCCGTCGACGCCGGAACGCTCGGCAACCGCAACCAGGCCAGCGAGGGAACCACCGGATCAACCGGAACCACCCAGCCGGCGCGGACCATGTCGCTGCCCATTACTGCCACCGGAATCGGTGCCGAGGTGGACAGCACGGGCAAGGCCCTGACGATCACCGAAGGTTCCAGCCTGGGCGACTACACCGCCGAGTCAACCAACGCGCTCCTGGGCACCACCCTCGCCGAAAAGAACGGCCTCAAGGTGGGCTCCACGTTCACCATCAATGACCAGGCCTACACCGTTGCCGGCCTGTTCGATGCAGGCACCACGTTCGGCAACAACGCCCTCTACGTCACCCTCCCGTCCGCCCAGACACTGGCTGAACTGCCGGGCGAGCTGTCCACCATGATCGTCACGGTGAACAGCATGGAGAACGTGGACGCCGCCAAGACCGCGCTCCAGGACGCCCTCGGTACCGACAAGGCCGATGTCACCCAGGGCCAGCGCAACCTTGAAACCGCCGTCAGCTCCCTGGAAAGCGTCAAGAACATCTCCTTCATCGCGTTCGTTGCGGCACTGGGCACGGCCGGCCTGATCATCCTCCTGATCATGGTGATGCTGGTCCGCGAGCGCCGTCGCGAAATCGGTGTGCTCAAGGCGATCGGCGCCCCCAACCGCACCATCGGACTCCAGTTCGTCCTTGAGGCGCTGGTCCTGGTGGCGCTCGGCAGCGTGGTGGGTGCCGCCGTCGCCTCCTTCGCCAGCGGTGGCATCGCCTCCGCGCTGATCAGCTCCAACAGCAGTACGACGACGGCGGCAACCACCGGGCGCGGCATGCCCGGCGGGGCGGCGGGCTTCCCCGGCGGCGCTGGTCTTCCCGCTGGGGGGCCGTTCGGCGGAGCGTCCCAGCTGCTGACCACCGTCACCGCGAGCGCCTCCCCGGGTGTGATCGCCGCCGGCATCGCCGCAGTGTTCGGCGTCGCCATCATCGGAGCACTTGTCCCCGCGCTCCTGACCGCCCGCATCCGCCCCATCGAAGTCCTCCGAGGAGAGTAGCCATGATCGAAGTCAAGAATCTCGTCCGCACGTTCAAGTCCGGCGACCGCACCATCAAACCCGTCAACGACGTCAGCTTCGAACTCGAACAGGGCACGCTCGCCTCCATCGTGGGCAAGAGCGGCAGCGGCAAGAGCACCCTGCTGTCCCTGCTGGGTGCGCTGGACAAGCCCACCAGCGGGGACGTCGTCGTCAACGGCGTCAGCCTGGCCAGCATGCCGGACGGCAAGCTGACCGAATACCGGCGCCGCGACATCGGCTTCGTCTTCCAGCAGTTCAACCTGATCCCCAACCTGTCCGCCGTGGACAACGTGATGCTGCCGATGGAGTTCGCGGGGGTCCGCAAGGCCGCGCGGCTTGCACGGGCCAAGGAACTGCTGGAGCAGGTGCAGCTGGATCCGGAGAAGCACGTGCGCCGCATCAACCGACTGTCCGGCGGCGAGCAGCAGCGTGTAGCGATTGCCCGCGCGCTTGCCAACGAGCCGAAGCTCATCCTGGCCGACGAGCCCACCGGAAACCTGGACGAGCAGACCGGTGACCACATCATCGAGCTCCTCAGCTCGCTCAGCCGCGACCACAACACCACCATCCTGGTGGTCACGCACGACAGAGCGCTGGCAAGCAAGACGGACCGCCGGTTCCGGCTGCAGCAGGGGCGCCTCACCGAAGAGCCCGCACGCACCCGGGTGGGAGCGGCCGCCCCGGCGTAGGCGTCTCGGCGCCGACGGGGGCGCCCGGGAGCGTCGGCGGGAGCTGAGGGAGGGCCGATTTGAACCCTCTCTCAGCTCCTGCAGTCTTTCAGGCAATCCTCTCTCACCTTTTGCACGAAATATTCGGACGCTCTCTCAGTACTTGCGCGTATTTCCTGAACGCTCTCTCAGCTGAGTGAGAGGATGGCACAATGAGTGCCCCTATCGCGCAGCCGTGGCTGTTCAGCCAGTCCGACCAGGATCCCCGTTCCGCCACAGGACGCACTCTGAGGTGGGGCGTAGTAGCAACAGGCGGCATTGCCCAGTCGGTGGTGCAGGACCTCGTCCAACTCGCCGATGCGGAACTCTACGCGGTTAGCTCCCGCACGCAGGCTACGGCTGATGCGTTCGCGGCCAAGTACGGTTTTGCCAAAACGTACGGTGACGATGCCAGCGGCACAGGCTACCAGCGGCTGTTGGCGGACAGCGCCGTCGATGTGGTCTATGTGGCCACTCCGCACGCCCAGCACTACGAAGTTGCACTGGCCGCACTCAATGCAGGCAAGCACGTGCTGTGCGAAAAGGCCCTGACCATCAACGCGCGGGAAGCTGCCGAGCTCGTGGCCCTTGCACGGTCCAGGAAGCTCTTCCTGATGGAAGCCATGTGGAGCCGGTTCCTGCCCAGCATGCAGCGAGCGTTCGACATCGCGTCGTCCGGGGAACTCGGAGCCGTCCAGTGGGTCACCGCGGATCTCGGATTCCCGGCGGTCTACTCCCCCACTGCACGTATCTGGGCCCTCAAGGACGGCGGCGGCGCACTCCTTGACATAACGGTTTACCCCCTGTTGTGGGCATTGGGAACCTTGGGCCTGCCTCAGTCCGTCAGTGCCACCGGCACAGTAAATGACGACGGCGTGGATGCCCAGAACGCGTTGACGCTCGGATACCACCACGGAGCGCAGGCCCAACTGACATCGTCCCTCACGGCCTACGGTCCGCGAACAGCCACCGTCGCTGGAAGCCTGGGGTATTTGCAGTCCATCGGTTCAATCAATAACCCGAGGGAACTGCTTGTAAGAATCGGCATGGAGGAACCGCGGATTGAACGCTTCGACGTCGTCGGCCGTGGCTACACCTACGAGCTCCGCGAGGTCACCCGCTGCATCCAGCAGGAACTCACGGAGAGCCCGGTCATGCCGCTTGAGGATTCGCTGAATGTCATGCGGCTGTTCGATGGCGTCCGTGCGCAGCTCGGCGTGGCCTACCCGAATGATGCGCGCTAACCCGGCCCGACGCCATCGGAAAATAATCAATTCGCCGGACTATCAACCGAAAACTCTGGACTCCTGCTCGTGGTCGTGCCTAGGCTGTAGGCAATCGTCGATTTTTCGAGGAGCTTCGGGGGTGTCGCGGATGGAATCAGCACGTTCGCCATGGCGCACGCTCCGTCCCTTGCTTCTTGCAGGCGCGGCAGCAACGGCGTGGCTGGCACTTTCAGCCCCTGCTGCCAACGCCGAGTCGACACCCGATTCCGGTTCGCTGCTGGGCACCATCAGCTCGTCTGTTTCGTCGGTGGCTGGAACAGCCGCTACCCCCGTCGACGACACCCTGGCCTCCGTCGGGCACGCTCTCGCCGAACCTCCAGCCCAACCGGCAGCTCCCGAACCGGCCGGCATGCTTCAGCCTCTTACCGGCGCAGCAACCGGAACCGTGGACTACTTCATCGACGCGGTTCCGGTGGTGAACCAGATAGTGCCCAGCGGGACCAGCGGCACGGTCACGTCACCGGTAATCGCGGCAGCTGACACGTTTGTGGCCGAAGCCGCTCACGCCGATTTGCCCGCCGCGGGCGATGCCCTGCCCGTTCTTGAACCGGTCCTTGAGCCGGTGGACGAGCTGCTGACGGGCACGGATACGCTGCCACTCCCTCTTCCGGTTAGTGAAGCCCTGGCCCCGGGACTTGCGGCTGTTACGGATTCTTTCGCTTTCGACGGCGGTTTCGGCACCGAAGTCGGGCCAGCCGCTGAGGTGCAGTTGGGCGCCATCCCCCTCAGTTACCGGTTGCCGCTGATGCCGGAGTCCACGCTATCGTTGCCGGTCGCAAACCTTGGCTCGGCACGTTCTTCCGCTGCGCCTGCCTGGAGCCCTGAATCCCCCGGCAACGGCGATGGCACTGCAGGCCCTTATGAGCTTCCGGCTGTTCCGGGCTCCGGTTCGGGGACCAGCCAGTCGTCCGGCGCGGGCCCCGGTGGCCCCGCTTGGCTTTCAACTTTCCACATGGACGTTCCACTGACCGGTGTTTTCCCCGTCAGCGGCCCCCTGCAGAATTCCCCCGCGCCGGTGTCTTTCGACCCCGGTTCATCTCCTGACTAGTTGGGCCTCCCCTGCGCCTATGCGCGGAAAACGGCCACTTGGGCTGCCTTGGGCGCCCAACAACAACTTTCAGGAGAAATCACAATGCACGCACATATCCGCAGAGGGCTGCTCAGCACCCTCTTTGCCGGAGGGTTACTAGCCCTCGGCACCACCGCTGCCAGCGCAGCGGATACAACGAGCGGGTCGGATGGTCTCACATCCGGCACTACCGCCACGGTCTCAGCGGCGGTCGCCGCAAACTCGTCGTTGGGCCTACTGGGTGACTCAACGCCGGAAAAAACCACCGCTGATCTGGGCGCAGTTGTCGACGTCAACCTCGGCACCGGCAACGTCGGAACAGCAGGAACCGACACCACCACGGCTGACGTCGCGGCAGTTGTAGACCTCGGCGCCGGCACCAACAACGGCGCCACCGGAACCGACACCACCACCGCCGACGTCGCCGCCGCTGTGGACGTCAACCTCGGCACCGGCAACGGCACCACGGGTA
>NZ_JAGGPO010000024.1:0-109391 GCF_018613775.1 Arthrobacter sp. ISL-69 | reverse complement strand
CCGTCGGTGGATCAAGGCTAAGAGGCTCTCAGGCGTCTGAGGGGCTGTTGACCATGGACAGCGCAGCGCGCTCCATGTAATCCCACAGCGTGCCTTCGTAGAGCGGCGCCAGTTCCAGGGCGTCCACTGCCGTCCGCATGTGGTGCAGCCACCGGTCCTTGGCCTCGGGGGTGACCCGGAACGGCATGTGCCGCATCCGCAACCGGGGATGGCCGCGTTCTTCTCCGTACGTGGTGGGACCGCCCCAGTACTGCTCGAGGAACATCAGGAAACGCCTCTTGGCCGGTCCGAGGTCCTCTTCCGGGTACATCGGCCGGAGCAGCGGGTCTGTGGCCACGCCGTCGTAAAAGACATCGATTAGCTTCACGAAAGTCTCGTGGCCGCCCACGGCGTCGTAGAAGTTGTCCGTGTAGCCGGGCTGGGTGAAGGGATCGTTCTGCATCAGCATCTTCGGTTGGCTCTGGTCAGGGGTTGGCGTGCTCATGGTTACTCTCCGGCCTTCTGCTGGGGTGCTGAATCGGGGTCGGGGACGTCCGCGGACTCGTCCACGGGGGCCACGTAGTTGCCCTGGGAACGGTTGCCCACCCGCAGGATCTCGCCGTTTCGCAGGTACCAGATGGCACCGTCCTCCGACCGGACGCGGGTGATGCGGAGGCCCATGGACTCCACTGTTCCCACCACCTCGCTGGTCTCAATGACATCGCCGATGCCGTACTGGTCCTCGATCGTGATGAAGATGCCGGCAAGGAAGTCGCGGATGAGCTGCTGGGCGCCGAAGCCGATGGCGACACCCAGGATACCGACGCTGGTCAGCAGAGGTGCGATGTCCACATCCAGGTTCTTCAGGACGTACATGATGGTGATGACGGCGATGAGGACGCTGGCCACGCTGTTCAGCAGTGAGCCGATGGTCTTCGCCCGCTGGACGCGGCGCTCGTGGTCCAGGGCGCGGAGGGCCGGGGCAACCCACCGGAAGTGGGGCTTTTTGAAGAATGTGGTGCCGGCGGCAACGCTCTTGGTGATTCCGACAATCACGAAGGTGGCCGCGAGCCACACTCCAACGCCTACCCCGATGCTGATCACGATTCCGGCTGCGTTTATTCCGGAAATGTCCGGAGTGGCTGGTGGGGTGATCGACAACATGCTGTACATCGGCAGGGGTGCTCCTTACTGCTGACCGGCGTCTGCCGGAGGTGGCCCGGCGTTCGCCGGGCGCATAACACTCTGTTCACCTTCAACACTAGCGCCGTAGCGTGGCCACATGCGCATCCTGATCCTTGGCGGTACCGCCTTCCTGTCCGCTGAAATTGCCCGGCAGGCGGTTTCCGCCGGGCACGCCGTGACCTGCCTTGCGCGCGGTCTGGCGGCCGCTCCGCCGGCGGGAACGGCCTGGCTGCAGGCCGACCGTACCCAAGGGAAGCAGGCGTATGGAGAGGCGGCCGGGGACTGGGACGCCGTCATTGACGTGACCCGTGATCCGGAACAGGCCAGGGACGCGCTCGAATTCCTGGCCCCGGCCGCCGCGCACTGGACGACGGTCTCCAGTTGCTCCGTGTACGCCGACCACTCACTGCCGGGCGCGGACGAGAGTGCGGGGCTGCTGCCGCCGCTTGCACCGGGCACCGCCTTTGCGCCGGAGAACTACGGCGAGGCAAAGTCGGCCATCGAGCAACACGCCACAGCCCTGGCCGGCGCGAAGGCCCACCTCTGCCGGGCCGGACTGATCGGCGGTCCCGGCGACGGTACGGACCGTTACGGCTACTGGCCGGCCCGGTTTGCCCGCGACGCGGGACCTGTCCTCGTTCCGGATATCGGCGGCAACGCCACCCAGATCATTGACGTCCGCGACCTCGCGGCCTGGATCCTGGAAGCGGCAGGACTGGGGATTACCGGCGCCCTGAACGCGGTGGGAGGTGTTGTACCGTTCGGCGCCTACGTTGACGAAGCAAAACGCCTCGCAGGCTATGGAAGCCGGACGCTCACGGTGCCGGCAGACTGGCTGGTTGCCCGGGGGATTGCCCATTGGGCAGGCAAAGACTCCCTCCCCCTCTGGCTACCGCCGGGACATGACGGCTTTATGACACGCTCCAACGATGCTGCCGTCGCAGCCGGCCTCACCCTGCGGCCATGGCAGGAGACACTGCGGGACACGCTCGACGACGAACGCCGCCGCGGCCTGGACAGGGAACGGAAGGCCGGGATCAGCGCCGAAACGGAGGAGCGGCTCCTGGCCGAATTCCAGGCGTCCGGTACGTCCTGAGACACGGGACTACCGCCGGCCAATAGCAGCGGTCAGGCTCCCGGGCCAACCGTCCTCGGTGCGTGGAGCACGGGGAAGTTGACGCTGCGGGCAATGAAGCAGACCTTGTTTGCCTCTTCATGGAGCTGTTCCATCAGGGCGTTGTCCACGGCGGCCGCAAGAGTCACCTGCGGCCGGAGCGTGACGGACTCGAACTGGCCGCTGCCGTCGCGGTTAGTCCGCATCAGGCCTTCGGCGCGGTCCTCGTAGGCCGTCACTACCACGCCATGCTTCACGGCCACGTGGAGGAACGACAGCATGTGGCACTGCGACAGCGCGGTCAGCAGCAGCTGTTCGGGGTTGTACCGGGTCTTGTCCCCGTGGAACGTGGGATCCGCGGATCCCCTGAGCGTGGGTAGCCCGGGGAGGTCGATGTCGTGGGCCCGGGAGTACCCGCGGTACGTCGACGTTCCGTCTCCACGGTTCCCGGTCCATCGGACAGTCACGGCGTAGCGGTGCTCATCAAGGGTCATGCCGCAAGTCTAGTAACGGCAAACGCCGGTGACTACCCGACGTCGGCCCGGCGGGCCCGCAGCGCGCGGGCCACGCCGTCGCGGTTCTCCAGCATCATGCGCCGCAGGGCGGCGCTGTCTTCAGGCAGGGTGGCCAGGAACTCGTCCGTCCGGTCCACAGTGGCCTGGGTGGTCTGCTGCGACGGGTAGAGCCCGACGACGATCTGCTGGGCGAGCGCGTGGGTGCGGTTGGCAACGATCCCGGGGACGGCGTCGAAGTACTTCTCCGTGTACGGCGCCAGCAGCGCCGGATCCAGCACGCGCGTGAAGCCTGCCACCGCGGAGGCCTGCAGGGCATTGGAGAATTCGCCCTTGACCACGATGGACTCCCAGGCTGCAGCCTTTGCCTCGGCCGTGGGAATGGCCGCCGTGGCCAGGGCTGCCGCATTCTGGCCGTTGGCCGTGTTGTCCCGCTCGAGTTCGGCGTCGATCCGGTCCTGGCCGTGCCGTCCGCCGGCCACCAGCGAGGCGAGCAGTTCCCACCGCAGGTCCTGGTCGACAGTGAGTCCGTCCAGGGCGGCGGAGCCCTCCAGCAGTGCCGATACCGTATCCAGCTGGCTGTCACTGCGGGCCAGCAGGGCGTACGACTTCACGAACTGGAGCTGCGCATCCGAGCCCGCCGGAACCGCCCCTGCCAGGTCCCAGAGCGTGTCCGCTGCGGCCACGGACGTCTTTTCCCGGTGCTCCTCGGCCACGTAATAGGTGAGGGTGGTGGCCAACTGGCGGAGCTGGACCAGGATCACGGAGGAATCGGATTCAGAGGCGATGTTGGCCAGGATCAGTTCGACGTAGCCGCGTGCCGGTGATTCCCCGTCACGGGCGGCATCCCAGGCCGAGCCCCAGACGAGCGTTCGCGGCAGGCTCTCCCGGAAGTCCTTCAGGTGGGCAGTGGCAGTGGCCAGGGACTTCGCGTCGAGGCGGACCTTGGCGTAGGCGAGGTCGTCATCGTTGAGCAGGACCAGGTCCGGCTGCTGCAGGCCGGCCAGTGCGGGCACCTCGGTGCGTTCGCCGTCGACGTCCAGTTCTTCGCGGTGCACCCGGACCAGCTGCCCGTCGGTGACGTTGTAGAAGCCGACGGCGAGGCGGTGCGGCCGGATGGTGGGCTGCTCGGCGACCGCTGACTGCACGATGGCGAAGGAGGTGATCGCGCCGGTGGAATCTACCGCGACGTCAGGCGTCAGGGTGTTGACCCCGGCAGTTTCCAGCCACAGCCGCCCCCACTGGTCAAGGTCGCGGCCGCTGGCCTTTTCCAGTTCGACCATGAGGTCGCTGAGCTCGGTGTTCTTCCAGGCGTGCTTGATGAAGTACTCGCGGACCCCGGACATGAACTGCTCCGGCCCGACCCACGCAACCAGCTGGCGCAGCACCGAGGCGCCCTTGGCGTACGTGATGCCGTCGAAGTTCACTTCGACGTCCTGCAGGTCGTTGATCTCGGCGAAGATGGGGTGCGTGGTGGGCAGCTGGTCCTGGCGGTACGCCCACGACTTCTCCACCGAAGCGAACGTGGTCCAGGCGTGGTCAAACTCGGTGTTCTCCACCGCAGCCAGGTGGGACATGTACTCGGCGAACGATTCGTTGAGCCACAGGTCATTCCACCAGCGCATCGTCACGAGGTCGCCGAACCACATGTGCGCGAGTTCGTGCAGTACGGTGATGGCGCGGCGTTCGATCTGCGCGCCGGTGACCTTGCCGCGGAACACATAGCCTTCCAGGATGGTGACGGCGCCCGCGTTCTCCATCGCCCCGGCATTGAACTCCGGGACAAAGAGCTGGTCGTACTTCTCGAACGGGTACGGGCACCCGAACTGTGCCTCGAAGAACTCGAACCCCTGGCGGGTGAGTTCGAAGATGTTGTCCGCATCCAGGTACTGCATGAGCGACTTCCGCGCGAACACTCCCAGCGGAACAACCCGTCCGTCGGCGCACTTCACCTCGCTGCGCACGGACTGGTACGGGCCGGCGACCAACGCTGTCACGTACGAGGACAGCGGGGGAGTGGGGGCAAACTCCCAGACGGAACGGGCGCCGCCGCCCTCGCCGGGAATGGTCTCGATGGGCACAGGCGTGGGGGAGTTGGACACCACGTCCCAGTGCGACGGCGCAGTGACGGTGAACGTAAAGCTCGCCTTGAGGTCGGGCTGCTCGAACACGGCGAACATCCGGCGTGAGTCGGGGACCTCGAACTGCGTGTACAGGTAGACCTCGTTGTCCACCGGATCCACGAACCGGTGCAGTCCTTCGCCGGTGTTCATGTACGGCGCCTCGGCCACCACCAGCAGGTTGTTCTCCGCGGCGAGGTCCGGAAGCTGGATGCGGATGCCGTCGGACACCTCGGCGGGATCCAGTTCGATGCCGTTGAGCATAACGCTGTGGACCTTGTGGGTTACCGCATCGATAAAGGTGGAGGAGCCGGGGCGGGCGCTGAACGTCACGGCGGTGGTGGATCCGAAGACTTTGTCGCCCCGGGTCAGGTCCAGGCTGACGTCGTAGGACTCAACGGAGATGAGGTCAGCGCGCTCACGGGCTTCGGCGCGCGTCAGGTTCATACCTGGCAATGTGGGGCCTCCAGAAAGGGTTTGCGGTTGCGTACCGGCAACAGTCATCGCCGGCACTGTGAAGTTATTCTTTCACTTCATTGCCCGTTGGCAAGTTAGGTGAATCACACGGTGCCGGCGCGGAGTAGCGTTGGGGTATGGGAAAGATCAGGGATTCGGTGGACGCCAAGGCACTGCGGTTCGCGGTGGGGTTCCCTGTGCTGCTGGCCGCCGCATTCGTCGTGTGTGCACTGTTGCTCGGGCCGGACGTGCCGGACCCCATGGCAGTGCGTTGGTCCGAGGCCGGGCCGGCCGGTTTTGCGCCGTTCTCTTCCTTTGTGACGTTCGGCGGCCTGATCATCGCGGCGGTGGGCTGGCTGGCCCTGGGGCAGGCGGTGCCTTTGAGTCGGCCCGCTGTCATGCGGCGCATCATGATGGGCGCCGGCCTGGGCATCAGCCTCTTTGTCACCACGGCACTGGCTGCTGTGCTGGTGGGGCAGGCGGGCATCGCCGACGTCCGCGAGGCACGGGTCGACATGTCGGTGCTCGCCCTCGGGAGCGGGGCCGCCTTGGCGCTCGGCGTCATCATCGGGTTTGTGTTCAAAGCCGACGAACAGTGGTCGGTGGACGATGACCGGGCCCTGCAGGAGGCACTGGAACGCGAACTCGACCCGGAACTGGCGACGGATTCCGTACGGCTGTGGGTTCATGCACGCAGTTCGGTGTTCGTGATGCTCGGCGTCGCGTCGCTCTTCCCGGCGGCCCTGGTCTCCATCGCCGTCCCCTGGCTGGGCGCCCTGCTGGTGGTGCTGGCGGTGCTGGCGGCGGCCTTCCTCTTCGCCCGGGTCATCGTCGACCGGAGCGGGCTGCGGGTCTTCGTCGCAGGATTCGTCCGCGTGATGGAGGTTCCGGCCGCGGCCATTGCCTCGGCTGCACCCGCGGACGTCCGTGCCGCGGACTACGGCGGGTGGGGCTACCGGCACCACGGCGGAACCACAGCCATGCTGGTCAGCAGCGGCCCCGCCGTCGTCGTCAACCGTGCGGACGGCAAGAAGGTGGCCGTCAGCGGCGGCAGCACCGACTCCGCCGAAAGGGTGGCCGCCGTCCTGTCCCGGGTGGCTGCCCGGGCCCGCGGGGAGAAGAGCCCGCCCCAGCCTTGACGTCCGCAGAGTGTGTATGGCGGGCACCTACCGTCTGCGTCCTAGTACGCTTGGACCCGACCCCCGAAGCAGCCCGGAAGCCTACCGGTGCTAACGACTGAACGGACACTGCCGTGACCACCTCTTCCGACTTTCCGCGCGTCCACATCGCCACCGACCACGCCGGGATGGAGCTCAGCGCCCACCTGGTAGCCCACCTCACAGCGAAGGGCTACGACGTGGTGGACCACGGGCCCAAGGCTTACGACGCCCTGGACGACTACCCGTCCTTCTGCATCAACGCAGCCCTCGCCGTCGTGGCCGACCAGGCTGCCGGAGTGCATGCCCTGGGCATCGTGCTCGGCGGCTCCGGGAACGGCGAGCAGATCGCCGCCAACAAGGTCAAGGGCGTCCGTGCGGCGCTCGGCTGGAACCTGTCCACGGCAACACTTGCCCGCGAGCACAATGACGCCAACGTCGTTGCAGTCGGCGGCCGCCAGCACAGCGTGGACGAGGCAACGGAAATCATCGAGGCATTCCTGCAGGAACCGTTCAGCAACGATGAACGCCATGTCCGCCGCATCGGCAAGATCGCTGCCTACGAGAACACCGGCGAGGTTATCGCCTAGTGCCGGAAGGGCATTCGGTCCACCGGCTGGCCCGCCAGTTTTCGGACATATTTTCCGGGCAGCGCCTCGCCGTCTCCAGTCCGCAGGGGCGGTTCACTGACGGCGCGGCGCTGCTGAACGACCGCACCCTGGTTGCCTCCGTGGCCCACGGTAAGCACCTGTTCCTGCATTTCGACCACGGGCTCGTTCTGCACGTGCACCTCGGCCTCTACGGCGCCTGGGACTTTGGCGGTGACGCCACGTTCCGCGGCGCTTCCAGCATCGGCGCGCCCCGGAAGGTGGGGGAGCAGGAAGTGTTCGACGACGGCGCGGCAGCCGACGCTGCTTTTGAATCCGCCGGCGGCAGTTCCGGGTACGAGGGCCCTCCCGCGCCGGTCGGTGCCGTCCGTGTCCGGCTGGCCGGCGCGCACGGCTGGGCGGACCTCAGGGGCGCCACTACGTGCCACGCCATCACCGAGGCCGAAGCCGACGCCGTCCTGGCCCGGCTGGGTCCGGACCCGCTGCGGAACCTTGCCGGTGGCAAGGAAGGCTTCGTCGCGGGCGTACGGGCACGCAGGACGCCCCTCGCTGCGCTCCTGATGGACCAGAAGGTGATCGCCGGCGTCGGGAACGTCTACCGGGCCGAAATCCTCTTCCGCCAGGGCCTTGATCCCTGGCTGCCCGGCCGCTCGCTGGACGCGGAGGCGGCGGGGGGACTGTGGGAGGACACAGTCGCAATGATGTCCGACGGCGTCCGCGACGGCAGGATCATCACCACGCCGCCGACCTACTGGACGGATCCCGCCGCCGGACTGCCGGCGCCGGACGAGTCGCATTTCGTATACCGGCGGCACGGCCTCGAGTGCCGCAACTGCGGGACCGCTGTGGCGATGACGGACCTTGCTGCGCGCAAGCTCTATTGGTGCCCCGTGTGCCAGCAGGGGACGTAAGGCCCGGAACCCGGGCAAAGGTGCCGGGAAAACAGGAAAGCCCCTCCGGAGAGGGGCTTTCCTGTTGTCCTGCTTGTGTCCTTGCGGGACTGTCCTGGAGGGGACGACGGGAATCGAACCCGCGTAATCAGTTTGGAAGACTGAGGCTTTACCATTAAGCTACGTCCCCGTGGGAATGCTTCCGGCCGCTGCTGGTGATCGCAGCTGCTGATGCATTACTTCCGGTCGGCTGCTCGAGCCGGATATAACTAAACCTAATTCAGGGCCCCAGTGTCAAATGTGCATATCCGGCCGTTATCACCGTAGACTGTTCTGTGCACTTACGGGGTGTAGCTCAGCTTGGCTAGAGCGCCTGCTTTGGGAGCAGGAAGTCGCAGGTTCAAATCCTGTCACCCCGACTCTGCAGCTTGTCAGATCATTGCGTTTGCAGAAACCCATCCCACAAAAACCAGGAGTACTTAGACTGTGAAGAGCGCTGTCGAGAACCTCACCCCCACGCGGGTCAAGCTCAATGTTGAGGTCCCCTTTGAGGAATTGAAGCCCAGCATCGAAGAGGCATACAAGACTGTTGCTTCGCAGATCCAGGTACCTGGCTTCCGCAAGGGCAAGGTCCCCGCAAAGCTGATCGACCAGCGCGTTGGCCGCGGCTACGTGCTGGAGACGGCCATCAACGAAGGCCTCAACGGCTGGTACCAGGAGGCTGTCCAGGAGACTGGAATCCGCCCGCTGAGCCGTCCCGAGGTCGAAATCACCGAAGTTCCGGACCCCTCCGCGACCGACGGCGAACTCAAGTTCCACGCTGAAGTCGACATCCGTCCCGAGATCGAACTGCCGGACTACGCCGGCATCAAGGTTGAGGTTGCCGCTGCCGAGTCCTCCGAAGCAGACGTTGACAAGGCACTCGACGAACTCCGCGGCCGCTTCGGCACGCTGAAGTCCGTGGAGCGTCCGGCCGCCGACGGCGACTTCCTGACGATCGACATCACCGCCTCGATCGACGCCGCCGAAGTTGACTCCGCCTCCGGCCTGTCCTACCAGGTTGGCGCCGGCACCATGCTCGAAGGCCTCGACGAGGCCGTCACCGGCCTCAGCGCCGACGAGGACGCCATCTTCGAAACCACCCTCGTAGGCGGCGACCACGCCGGCGAAGGTGCCCAGGTCAAGGTAGTGGTCAAGTCCGTCAAGGAGCGCGAGCTTCCCGAAGCTGACGACGACTTCGCCCAGCTGGCATCCGAGTTCGACACGCTGACCGAACTCCGTGCGGACCTCGCCAAGCAGGCTGCCGAATCCAAGGTTGTCGAACAGGGTGTCGAGGCACGCGACAAGGTCCTGGACAAGCTCGTTGAGCTCGTTGAGGTTCCCGTTCCCGCCTCGGTCGTCGAAGAGCAGCTGGAGCAGCACTTCAAGGCTGAGAACTCCCACGGTGAAGGCGAGCACGACACTGAGGAGCACCGCGCCGAGGTCCAGGCCAACACCGAGCGTGCCTTCCAGAACGAGATCATCCTTGACGCCATCGCGGACAAGGAAGAGGTCGGCGTCAGCCAGAACGAGCTGATTGACTACATCGTGACCACGGCCAGCCAGTACGGCATGGACCCGAACCAGTTCGCCCAGATCATCGATCAGTCCGGCCAGGTTCCCATGATGGTTTCCGAGGTCCGCCGCCGCAAGGCCCTGGCCGTTGTGCTGGGCCAGGCCGAGGTTACCGACACCGAGGGCAACAAGGTTGACCTGAGCGACTTCGTCCGCCCCGGCGGCGAAGAAGCTCCTGCCGCTGAGGCTGAAGAGGCTCCCGCCGTTGACGGCGAAGCCGCCCCCAGCGACGACCCCGCAGCAGTGAAGTTCTAACACGCGTTGCACGGAAGCCCCCGGATCCCTGATCCGGGGGCTTCCCCGTTTAACCCCGGAACGGCGGCTTAACTCCGGAACGGCGGCGGGGCTGCGGCAATCGTGCGCCGTCAGCGAACAGCGCGATCCGCGAGAACAAAACGGCCGCGAAACCGGTTAGTGTCCAAGTAGTGATTTTCAGTGACGTCGTACCGTGACGTCACCGTCGCCAGCGAGAGGTAAGTACATATGTCACAGCAAGCAGGGGCGCCCCGGATGGCAACTGTCGATCCGGCAGCCCAGGACAACTACATCTACAACCGCCTGCTGAAAGAGCGCATCATCTGGCTTGGATCCGAGGTTCGCGATGAGAACGCCAACGCGATCTGCTCGCAGTTGCTTCTGCTGTCAGCGGAGAACCCCGATAAGGACATCTACCTTTACATCAACTCGCCCGGCGGCTCCGTAACCGCCGGCATGGCCATCTACGACACCATGCAGTTCATCCCGAACGACGTCGTAACGGTCGCCACCGGTCTTGCGGCGTCGATGGGGCAGTTCCTGCTTTCCTCGGGCACCAAGGGCAAGCGCTACGCCACCCCGAACGCCCGCATCCTGATGCACCAGCCGTCCGGCGGCATCGGCGGCACGGCCTCGGACATCAAGATCCAGGCCGAACTCATCCTGCACATGAAGAAGGTCATGGCGGAACTCACCGCCGGCCAGACCGGGCAGACGGTCGAGACCATCCTCAAGGACAACGACCGTGACAAGTGGTTTACGGCTCCCGAAGCCCTCGAGTACGGCTTCTTCGACAAGATCGCCGCGCACGCGGGATCTGTAGCCGGCGGCGGCGGAACACAAAACGCCAGCGGCTCGGAATAGTAACCGGCACAAAGACAGAAATGATTCCAGGAGAAATGAACATGAACTACAATTTCGGATCGTCTGCCGGGAACCTGCCCACCAGCCGTTATGTGCTGCCGCAGTTCGAGGAGCGCACCCCCTACGGCTTCAAGCGCCAGGACCCGTACACCAAGCTCTTCGAGGACCGGATCATCTTCCTCGGCGTGCAGGTGGACGACGCCTCCGCTGACGACGTCATGGCCCAGTTGCTGGTGCTTGAGTCCACGGACCCGGACCGCGACATCACGCTGTACATCAACTCCCCGGGCGGCTCCTTCACCGCTATGACGGCCATCTACGACACCATGCAGTACATCCGTCCCGAGATCCAGACCGTGTGCCTGGGCCAGGCGGCAAGTGCCGCAGCCGTCCTGCTCGCAGCCGGTACGCCGGGCAAGCGGCTGGCACTGCCCAACGCGCGCGTGCTCATCCACCAGCCGGCCTTGTCCGGCGGCCAGGGCGGCCAGGCGTCGGACCTCGAGATCCAGGCAGCGGAAGTCATGCGCATGCGCGCCTGGCTCGAAGACACGCTGGCCAAGCACTCGGGCAGGACGTCCGAGCAGGTCAACAACGACATCGAGCGCGACAAGATCCTGACCGCCGCCGAGGCCCAGTCCTACGGCCTGATCGACCAGGTCCTTGATTCCCGCAAGATCAAGCCGCAGGCGATCAGCAGGTAGCAGCACGACACGCGGAGCCGGTGCGGTTCATGGAAAATGGACCGCACCGGCTTTCGTTTTCAACGCGTAAGGTTCCACCCCTCAGGCCGAATGTGACCTAGAGTGGAACATGTCACGGCCGGACCTTCCGGACCCACCGTGATTCCAGCAACCGGTGCAGTGCTGCGGTAGCAGCAAGATACTAAGGGGTTCACATATGGCTCGGATTGGCGAGAGCACGGATCTGCTGAAGTGCTCTTTCTGCGGAAAGAGCCAAAAGCAGGTGCGAAAGCTCATTGCCGGGCCCGGCGTCTACATCTGCGACGAGTGCATTGAGCTCTGCAACGAGATCATCGAAGAGGAGCTCGCGGAAGTCGCGGACCTCGGCAGCTTCGAACTTCCCAAGCCGCGGGAGATCTTCGACTTCCTGCAGGAATACGTCATCGGCCAGGAGCCGGCCAAGCGCTCCCTCGCCGTCGCGGTGTACAACCACTACAAGCGGATCCAGGCCGGCCACGCCCCCAAGAGCGGCAGCCTCGCCGAAGGCGTCCATCACGACGACGTCGAGATCGCCAAGTCGAACATCCTCCTGATCGGCCCCACCGGTTGCGGCAAGACCTATCTCGCCCAGACCCTGGCAAGGCGCCTCAACGTCCCGTTCGCCGTCGCGGACGCCACGGCACTGACCGAGGCCGGGTACGTTGGCGAGGACGTCGAAAACATTCTCCTGAAGCTCATCCAGGCCGCTGACTACGACGTCAAGAAGGCCGAACAGGGCATCATCTACATTGACGAGATCGACAAGATTTCCCGGAAGAGCGAGAACCCGTCCATCACCCGGGATGTCTCCGGTGAAGGCGTCCAGCAGGCATTGCTGAAGATCCTGGAAGGCACGGTGGCCTCGGTTCCCCCGCAGGGCGGCCGGAAGCATCCGCACCAGGAGTTCATCCAGATCGACACCACCAACGTGCTGTTCATCGTTGCAGGAGCCTTCGCCGGGCTCGAGGACATCATTGGCTCCCGGTCCGGCCGCAAGGGCATCGGCTTCGGCGCCCCGCTCAACGAGGTCAAGAACAACTCCGACTCGTACGGCGAGGTCATGCCGGAGGATCTGCTGAAGTTCGGGCTTATCCCGGAATTCATCGGCAGGCTTCCCGTCATCACCACGGTCTCGAACCTGGACCGCCCTGCGTTGATCCAGATTCTGTCCACACCGAAGAACGCCCTGGTGAAGCAATACCAGAAGATGTTCCAGCTCGATGGCGTTGAGTTGCTGTTCGACGAGGCAGCGCTGGACATGATCGCCGACCAGGCACTGGAGCGCGGCACCGGTGCCCGCGGACTCCGGGCCATCATGGAGGAAGTGCTTCTTCCGGTGATGTTCGACCTCCCCAGCCGGGACGACATCGCGAGTGTCGTCATCACCGCCGACGTGGTGGCGAAGAAGGCCCAGCCCACCATGATCGCCCACGATGTAGTGGCGAAGCGTCGGAATAAATCCGCTTAGTTCTTCGCTCTTGGTAGATGTGCGCCTGATGTGCGCCATGCCCTGATGACTTTACGAGGAGATTTCCGTGCCTGAAACCACCGCGAGCAAAGCCGACTTCTGGTTCGACCCCCTGTGCCCTTTCGCCTGGATCACGTCCCGCTGGGTGGGCGAAGTGGAGGAAGTCCGCGACATCGACACCGAATGGCACGTGATGAGCCTTGCCGTCCTGAATGAGGGACGCGAGCTGGACCCGGGCTACCGCGAAGCGATGGACAAGGCCTGGGGGCCCGTCCACGTCATCATCGCCGCCCGCGAGCAGCACGGTGACCACGTCATCAAGCCCCTGTATGACGCCATGGGCAGCCTGATCCACGACGCTGGCGAAAAGGACTTCGGCGTCGTGATCAGCAAAGCCCTGGCGGAGTGCGGGCTTCCGGCCGGGCTCGCGGCCGAGGCGTCCTCTGACGCCTTCGACGAGCAGCTTCGCGCCAGCCACGAAGAGGGCATCTCCCTCGTGGGGCAGGACGTGGGAACCCCGGTGGTGGCCTTCAACGGCACGGCGTTCTTTGGTCCGGTGCTGACCCGCATTCCCCTGGGTGAGGAAGCCGGCCGCCTGTGGGACGCCGCGGTGACCCTGGCCGCGTACCCGCACTTCTTCGAGATCAAGCGCAGCCGCACCGAGCGGCCCGAATTCAACTGACGGCATCCTCTGGACGGATCCTCGGGCCCGGGAGAATTACTGCCGTGTAGTTCTTCCGGGACTATTGCGGTTCGCCGTAGGTGGGACAACAATGGTTCTTACCCACTTCGAAAGAAGAGGGACACGGAAACCAAAGATTCAGTGACACGCATCTGACGCAGCCTTCGGCAAAGTCAGAAGCTGGCTACCAGTGACGAGGTAGGAAGACCTGAACTTCCGAGGATTCCGCCAGGTTGTCATAGACGTCACGAGACAATCGAAAGTCGAAGCCCCACCAACGGCAATACGCTGATGGGGCTTCCCCTTTGGCCAAAAACAGGCGGAGCTCCAAAGCCGGGGCGCAGCCAAAACAGAAGCCCCACCAGCTGAACGCTGATGGGGCTTCATGTTTGGCGGGACAGGTTCTGCCAGCCAGGCCGGGGGGCTAGGCGCTTGGCGCTTCCTCCGGCTGCGCCAGCAAAACATCGCTGACGGTGAGTTCGCCTTCGCCTGCCACGAGGGTCAGTTCGCGAGCATTGGAGGCTGCCTTCAGGTCTGCAAGACCGGCCTTCAGCTGCGTGGTGAGGGACTCCGTGGCGGTGATCGTGGCGGACAGGACCTCAGTGCGCTGCTTGACCTTCGCCTCGGACTTGGCCTTGCGGATGCCGCTCAGCGCGACCCCGACAGTCGCGAGCATGGTGGTGTCGCCGTCCGACACGTCCAGGGGCGCCGGCCACTCGGCGCGGTGCACTGACCCGGTGCGCCACCAGCTCCAGACCTCTTCGGTGGCGAAGGGCAGGAACGGTGCGAACAGCCTCAGCAAGGTGTCCAGGGAGGTGGCCAGGGCCGCCAGCACGGACGCCTGTTCGGCCTCGCCGGCGGCACCGTAGGCGCGGTCCTTGATGAGCTCCACATAGTCGTCGGTGAACTGCCAGAAGAAGCTTTCGCTGATCTGCAGGGCACGGGCGTAATCGTAGTTTTCGAACGCCTTGGTGGCCTGCGACACGACGTCCGAGAGCTGCGCCAGTACCGCGCGGTCCAAGGGGTTGGTCAGCACGGACAGATCCGTGGAAACCACCGAGTTTTCCGTGGCACCGAGGTTCAGGACGAACTTCGAGGCGTTGAGGAGCTTGATGGCCAGGCGGCGGCCGATCTTCATCTGGGCGATCTCGTAGGCGGTGTCCGCGCCCAGTTTGGCCGATGCCGCCCAGTAGCGGACCGCGTCCGAGCCGTACTCGTTGAGGACATCGGTCGGGACGATCACGTTGCCCTTGGACTTGGACATCTTTTTGCGGTCCGGATCCAGGATCCAGCCCGAGATGGCCGCGTGCTTCCACGGTGCGGTGTCCTGCAGCGCGTCGGCGCGGACGGCGGAGGAGAAGAGCCACGTCCGGATGATGTCGTGCCCCTGCGGGCGTACGTCGAAGGGGTAGACCTTGGCAAAGAGTGCCTCGTCCGTGCTCCATCCGCCCACGATCTGCGGCGTCAGCGAGGACGTGGCCCAGGTGTCCAGGACGTCAGCGTCGCCGGTGAAACCGCCCGGCACATCGCGCTGGGCTTCTTCGTAGCCGGGCGCGGCGTCGGCGGCCGGGTCCACGGGGAGCTGCACGTCGGACGGGACGATCGGCGCATCGTATTCGGGGTTGCCGTCGGCATCCAGGGGGTACCAGACCGGCACCGGCACGCCGAAGAAGCGCTGGCGGGACACGAGCCAGTCGCCGTTAAGTCCGGAGATCCAGTTCTCGTAGCGTGAGCGCATGAAGGCCGGGTGGAATTCGATTTCTTTGCCCCGGCGGATCAGGCGTTCGCGGCGGTCCTCGTCGCGGCCGCCGTTGCGGATGTACCACTGGCGCGACGTCACGACCTCGAGGGGCTTGTCGCCCTTCTCGAAGAAGTTGACCGGGTGCATGATCTTCTTGGGCTCGCCGTCGAGGAGCCCGGCGGCGGACAGCTGCTCGACAACGGCCTCCTTGGCGCTGAAGACCGTCTTGCCGGCGATTGACTCGAAGGCGGAGCGGCCTTCCCCGGTGGTGATCCAGTCCGGGGTGTCACCGATGATCCGGCCGTCGCGGCCCACGATGGCGCGGGTGGGCAGCTGCAGTTCGCGCCACCAGGTGACGTCGGTGAGGTCGCCGAAGGTGCAGACCATGGCGATGCCGGAGCCCTTGTCCGCTTTGGCGAGGTGGTGCGCCTTGACCTCCACCTCAACGCCGAACAGGGGAGAGGTGACCTTCTTGCCGAACAGCGGCTGGTACCGCTCGTCGTCGGGGTTCGCCACGAGGGCGGCACAGGCGGCCAGCAGCTCCGGGCGGGTCGTCTCGACGTAGATCTTGTCGCCGTCCTCGGTGAAGAACGGGTAGCGGTAGTACGCGCCGGCGACTTCGCGGTCCTCGAGTTCGGCCTGGGCCACGGCGGTGCGGAACGTGACATCCCACAGGGTGGGTGCCTCGGCCATGTACGCGTCGCCGGCGGCCAGGTTGGCCAGGAAGGCGCGCTGGGAGATGGCGCGGGACTTGTCGTCGATGGTGCGGTAGGTCAGGTCCCAGTCAACGGAGAGGCCCAGGGTCTGGAAGAGGTTCTCGAAGACCTTCTCGTCCTCGACGGCGAGCTCCTCGCACAGTTCGATGAAGTTCCGGCGCGAGACGACGTCGAAGTCGCGCTGGTTCTTGGCCGGCTCTGTCGGCGGGCGGTAGGCGGCATCGTAGGAAATTGCCGGATCGCAACGAACACCGTAATAGTTCTGGACGCGGCGCTCGGTGGGCAGGCCGTTGTCGTCCCAGCCCATCGGGTAGAAGACGTTTTTGCCGGTCATGCGCTGGTAACGCGCCAGGACATCGGTCTGGGTGTAGGAGAACATGTGCCCCACGTGAAGGGACCCTGACGCCGTGGGCGGGGGAGTGTCGATCGAGTAGACCTGCTCCCTGGTGGTCTCCCGCTTGAACTTGTAGGTCCCTTCGTCAAGCCAGCGCTGCGTCAGGGCAGCTTCCAACCCCTCAAGGGCGGGCTTGTCCGGAACGTTGATAGGGGCAGTGGTGGGCGTGTCTGTACCCTGTTTGTCTTCAGCCATGGAGCAATTGTTTCATGATCTCTTCCATCGCCTGCGCGTCTCCCTGCGCTAGCATCCCGGTATGGACAACGAAGCCCGCCAGTTGGTGACCAAACGCATCTACGATGAACCCGCCGACGACGACGGTTTCCGCGTTCTGGTGGACAGGCTCTGGCCGCGCGGGGTCAGCAAGGAACGGGCCCGGCTGGATCTTTGGCTCAAGGACATTGCCCCGTCAGCGCCGCTGCGGACCGAGTTCGCCCACATGGAGGAACGTTTCGCGGATTTCCGTGTCCAGTATGAGGCCGAACTCGAAGACAACCCGGCCGTGGCCGCCCTGCAGGAACTGGCGGAGAAGCACCGTCGCATCACTCTGCTGTACGGCGCCAGGGACCTGGAGGTCAACCACGCCCGTGTGCTGCTGGAGTTCCTCCAGCGCTAGGGTGGTGCCATGACTGAGGAAAAGCGCACGAAGGCAGCAGTAGTTACGGGAGCAAGCACAGGAATCGGCGAAGCCACGGTCCGTGCGTTGACGGCTGAGGGGTGGACGGTCTTTGCAGTCGCCCGCCGCGCGGACCGGCTCGCCGCACTGGCAGCGGAAACGGGAGCCACGGCCGTCCCTGCGGACATCACCGAAGACTCTGACGTGGAGCGGCTCCTGGCCGAAGTGACGACGGAAGGCGGCATTGACACCCTCATCAACATCGCCGGCGGTGCGCGCGGAGCGGACAGGATCGCGGATGCCAAGACGGAAGACTGGGAGTGGATGTTCGAGGTGAACGTCCTGGGCACCATGAAACTGACGCGTGCCTTCCTGCCGATGCTGCGGGCCGGCGGTGAGGGAACAGTCCTGAACCTGACGTCGACGGCGGGACTGACCGCCTATGAGGGCGGCGGCGGTTACAACGCGGCCAAGTTCGCCCAGCACGCCATGAACGATGCGCTGCGGCTCGAAGAGGTGGAACACAACCTCCGGGTCATCGAGGTTGCCCCGGGGCTGGTGCACACCGAGGAGTTCGCACTCAACAGGCTGGGCGACCAGGAGGCTGCCGGCAAGGTTTACCAGGGCGTCGAGAAGCCGCTCACGGCCGCAGACGTCGCCGATGTGGTCCGCTACGCTGTCACGGCGCCGCACCACGTCAACCTGGACCAGATCGTGATCCGGCCCGTGGCGCAGGCCGCGACCCACAAGCTCATCCGCAAGCTGGCCTGAGCGGGGTTTTAACCGGCTGCCGGGACGCTCAGCGTCGCCACGACCGCTGCATGGTCCGTTCCGGGCACGCGATGGACCTCGTACCCGGAACCGGTGATGCCGGGGCTGGTGATGAGATGGTCAATGGCAATACCGGGCAGCCGGGGTCCCTCCATCGGCCAGGTGGGGATGAGGCGCATTCCGGCGGCCGTCCCAACATCCACCATTTTCCGGCCATCGGGGCCGCCGTCGAGGAGTGCGCGGAACTCTGCGTGGTCGTACGTGGCGTTGAAGTCGCCGATGAGCAGCCGGTTGCCGGGCCGTGCGGCCAGGCGGGCCACGGCTGCGAGGTCGCTGCGCCACTGGCCAATGCGGACGTCAACCGGCGGAAGCGCATGGACGTTCGCGACTTCGAGGACTGCCGGCGCTCCCGTGCCCTCAACGGTGACCCGGACGATCGGCATCTGGAACGGAGTGTCCGGCACGACGCCAACCGCTTCGATGCGGTGCGCCGAGTAGGTGGCGCTGCCGGCGGCGTCGTCCGTTGGGTCGCTGATCCTGTTCGGCAGCAAACCGGACAGCCCCGCGGCCGCGAGCCTGTCCTCAAGGGCCTGCGAATGTTCCTGGACCGTCAGCAGGGCAACCCCGTTCTCCCGGACCAGCCGCACAATTTCCGCCGCGTCCGCCTGGCCGTATTCCGAATTGATGTTCATGGCCGTCACCTGCACCGTCGGCGCACCGGGCTCGGGAATGCTCCGGCCGTGGTCCAGCGGGAACAGCCAAAGGAGCTGGATCGCCATCAGGACGGCAGTCACCCAGGCCAGCCACCGACGTCGGCCAACAACGGCCAGGAGCAACCCGGCGCCGGCCGGGATCACCAGCCACGGTGTGAAGGACAACAGCTGGACGACGGGAGTAGGCCATTCCGCCGGAATGGCACGGAAGACGGACAGGACCGCCACCGGCACAGAAGCCAGCACGGCGAGCACCGGCCATGCGACGGATAGGCGGCGTCGTGGCCGGCTGGTTGCGGCGGGGGCGGAGGCGGAGATGGTCATGTGCCCGAGTCTATGCATTCCGAATACCGGGGCATGCCCGGGTTCCCCTGCCCGATACCGAAACTTGGGGTATCTCTGGGTAGAATCGAGTATCAGCTTTGACCCGGCCATCACCGGTGAGCTTCCGGAAGAACCTTCGGGCCCTGCGGCGCAGGACCCGAAGCAGTAGAACCGGACGGGTAAGCCCGTCACAGCAGCAATGAGCGGCCGACGCCGGTGTTCTCCATTACGGGGGTCCGGCGACGGTAAGTGAGGTGGTACCGCGGTGCCGGTGCTGTTGGAAGACAGCGTACGGGCCGTCCTCGCATCCTGAATGATCCACTTGTTCACTAGCTCAACCCAGGATGTCGAGATGACCTATTACCCCAAGGCCTCAGCCGCACCGTCAGGCTCCGGTTCCACCGCCACACCTTCCAACACCTCCGGCGTGTCGGCCTCCGTGAAGTTTCCGGAGATCGAAGAACGGATCCTCAAGTACTGGGACCAGGACGGCACCTTCCAGGCAAGCATCGACCAGCGCGAGTCTGACCTCCCTGGCGGCGAACGCGGCAGCAACGAGTTTGTCTTCTACGACGGCCCTCCCTTCGCCAACGGCCTGCCGCACTACGGCCACCTGCTGACCGGCTACGCCAAGGACCTGGTGGGCCGCTACCAGACGCAGCGCGGCCGCCGGGTCGAGCGCCGCTTCGGCTGGGACACCCACGGCCTTCCCGCCGAGCTGGAAGCCATGAAGCAGCTGGGCATGACGGACAAAACCCAGATCGAAGCCATGGGCATCGACAAGTTCAACGACGCCTGCCGCGCGTCCGTGATGAAGTACGCGGACGAGTGGAAGAGCTACGTCACCCGCCAGGCCCGCTGGGTGGACTTCGACAACGACTACAAGACGCTCAACGTCGAATACATGGAGTCCGTGCTCTGGGCCTTCAAGCAGCTGCATGAAAAGGGCCTGACCTACAACGGCTACCGGGTCCTGCCGTACTGCTGGAAGGACGAAACGCCGCTGTCCAACCACGAACTGCGCATGGACGACGACGTCTACAAGAACCGCCAGGACCAGACCGTCACCGTCACGTTCCCCATCACGGCAGGGGAGTCGGAACTGTCCAGGCAGCTCGCCGGAGTGCAGGCGCTCGCCTGGACCACCACGCCCTGGACGCTGCCCACCAACCTGGCGCTCGCCGTCGGGCCCGCCATCACCTATGCCGTGCTGCCTGCCGGTCCCAACGGCATCAAGGCGGCGTCCCCCGAGGCCCCGGTCTCGGGGAGCTTCCTGCTCGCCGCCGACCTGCTGGGCGCCTATGCCAAGGACCTGGGCTACGGCGACGGCACCGCAGGCGTTGAGGCCGCCGAGGCCGCGGTCACCGCCACGTACACCGGCGCCGAGCTGGCAGGCCTGCAGTACCAGCCGCTCTGGACCGACTTCAGCGACGCTGAGAAGTTCGGCACGGAGAACGCCTGGCGCTTCCTTGTGGCCGACTACGTCACCACCACTGACGGCACCGGCATCGTCCACCAGGCACCCGCCTATGGTGAAGACGACCAGAAGGTCTGCGAAGAGGCCGGCATCCCCGTGGTCCTGTCCGTGGACGAGGGCGCGAAGTTCCTGCCGCTGTTCTCGCACGGCGACCTGCACGACATCGTCGGACTGCAGGTGTTCGAGGCCAACAAGCCCATCACGCAGGTGCTGCGAGCCCAGGGCCGCCTGGTCCGGCAGGCCAGCTACGAGCACAGCTACCCGCACTGCTGGCGCTGCCGCAACCCGCTGATCTACCGCGCGGTGTCCTCCTGGTACGTGGAAGTCACCAAGTTCAAGGACCGCATGTCCGAGCTGAACCAGGAGATCAACTGGATCCCCGGCAACGTCAAGGACGGACAGTTCGGCAAGTGGCTGGCCAACGCCCGCGACTGGTCCATCAGCCGCAACCGCTACTGGGGCAGCCCCATCCCGGTGTGGCAGTCCAGCGACCCAGAATTCCCGCGCACCGACGTCTACGGTTCGCTCGCCGAGATCGAGGCCGACTTCGGCCGCCTCCCGCTGAACAAAGCCGGGCAGGTTGACCTGCACCGGCCGTTCATCGACGAACTGACCCGCCCGAACCCTGACGACCCGCGCACCCCCGAAGAGGGCCAGTCCGTGATGCGCCGCGTCGAGGATGTCCTGGACGTGTGGTTCGACTCCGGCTCCATGCCCTACGGCCAGGTCCACTACCCGTTCCAGAACGAGGAGTGGTTCGACACCCACAACCCGGCGGACTTTATCGTCGAGTACATCGGGCAGACCCGCGGCTGGTTCTACATGCTGCACATCCTGTCCACGGCGCTGTTCGACCGGCCGGCCTTCCGCAACGTCATCAGCCACGGCATCGTGCTCGGTTCGGACGGGCAGAAGATGTCCAAGAGCCTGCGCAACTACCCGGACGTCTCCGAGGTCCTGGACCGCGACGGCTCCGACGCCATGCGCTGGTTCCTGATGTCCAGCCCCATCCTGCGCGGCGGCAACCTTGTGGTCACCGAGCAGGGAATCCGCGACGGCGTCCGCCAGGTCATCCTGCCGCTGTGGAACGTGTACAGCTTCTTCACGCTGTACACGAACGCTGCGAACGCTGCTGCAGGACAAGCGAACGGCTACGACGCGAAGCTGCGCTACGACGGCTACGCGGACACGCTGGACCAGTACCTCATGGCCAACACCGGGGACTTGGTCCGCAACATGACCGCCCAGCTGGACGGCTACGACATCTCCGGCGCCTGCGACGAACTGCGCAGCTACCTGGACATGCTCACCAACTGGTACGTGCGGCGCAGTCGCCAGCGCTTCTTCGACGAGAGCGTCGACGCCTTCGACGCGCTCTACACCGCGCTGGAGACCGTCTCCCGGGTGGCGGCGTCCCTGCTGCCGCTGGTCTCCGAAGAGATCTGGCGCGGCCTCACCGGCGGGCGCTCCGTGCACCTGGCCGACTGGCCGGACGCCGGGCTCTTCCCGGCCAACCCGGGACTCGTCGAGGCGATGGACCGGGTCCAGCAGATCTGTTCCACCGGATCCTCACTGCGCAAGGCTGCAAACCTCCGGGTCCGCCTGCCGCTGCAGGAGCTCACCGTCGTGGCACCCGGCGCGGATGCGCTGGGAGGCTTCGCCGCCGTCGTCGCCGATGAACTGAACCTGCGTTCCGTCCGACTGCTGGACGCCGACAGCGCCTCCCCGGAGGAGTTCGGCATCGAGCAGAAGCTCGTCGTGAATGCACGGGCCGCCGGGCCGCGCCTGGGCAAGAACGTCCAGCAGGCCATCAAGGGCTCCAAGTCCGGTGACTGGTCAGTGGACGACGCCGGAGTGGTCACCGCGGGCGGACTCGTCCTCGAACCGCAGGAATACACGCTGGAAACGGTGGTGGCGGAGGCCGCCGAGGGAGCCGGTTCGCGTGCCGCTGCGGTGCTGCCTGGCGGCGGCTTCGTGGTCCTCAACACCGAGGTCACGCCGGAACTCGAAGCCGAAGGCCTGGCCCGGGACATGGTCCGTGCCATCCAGCAGGCCCGCAAGGATGCCGGACTCAACGTGAGCGACCGCATCCGCACCACCGTGACCGCCGCGCAGAACGTCATCGACGCGCTGGAGGCCAATGCCGGACTCATCAGGACCGAAACCCTGACTGTGGACCTGGGCACCGTTGCGGCAGACTCCGCAGAACCGCAGATCAGCGTTGAAAAAGTAGAGGCCTAAGCAATGACAGACGAATTTTCCGTAGAGAGCGTCTACGCCGAACTGCTGGGCCGCGCACCCGAAAACAAGATGGAACCGCGCCTCGCGCCGCTGTTCCGGGCCATGGATGTGCTGGGGGAGCCCAACAAGGCCTTCCCGATCATCCACATCACCGGCACCAACGGCAAGACGTCCACGGCCCGCATGATCGAGGCCGGGCTCCGGGCCCACGGACTGAGTACCGGGCGGTACACGAGCCCGCACCTGTCCAAGGTGACCGAGCGAATCAGCATCGACGGTGCACCGGTATCGGATGAGACCTTCGTCCGGATCTGGGACGAGATCCGGCCGTACCTGCAGATTGTGGACGGCGAGCTCGAGGCCGAGGGACAGCCCCGGCTGACGTACTTCGAGTGCCTCACCATCCTGGCCTTCGCCGTTTTTGCCGACCAGCCGGTCAACGTGGCTGTCATGGAGGTGGGCCTGGGCGGCATTACCGATGCCACGAACGTCGGTGACGGCCAGGTGGCAGTGGTGACTCCCATCTCGCTGGACCACACGGATCTGCTCGGTGACACCACCGAAGACATTGCCCGCGAAAAAGCGGGCATCATCAAGCCGGGAGGCTTCCTGGTCAGCGCCGCGCAGCCCGTCGGCGCCGCCCAGGTACTGCTCGAAAAGGCCCGGGAAGTCCAGGCCCCGTACCGCTTCGAAGGCGTGGAGTTCGGCGTCGAGTCACGGACCGTTGCCGTCGGCGGCCAGATGGTCACCATCCAGGGCCTGGCCGGACGGTACGAGGAACTGCTCGTTCCGCTGCACGGAGCGCATCAGGCGGAGAACGCCGCCGTCGCCATTGCCGCGCTTGAGGCGTTCTTCGGCGGCGAAAAGGCCCTTGACGCCGAAATCCTCCAGGAGGCGTTTGCTTCGGTCACCTCTCCGGGCCGCTTGGAAGTCCTCCGCACTGCGCCGACCATTATCGTGGATGCCGCCCACAACCCCGAGGGCATCCGGGTTTCGGCCGAAACCATCCACGAAGCCTTCAGCTTCACCAAACTGGTGCTGGTTGTGGGGGTCCTGAAGGAGAAGGACGCCGAGGAGATCCTCCGCCAGCTCAAAGAGTCACTGGGCGACCTTTCCGCGGAATACTGCTTCACCCAGTCCAACTCGCCCCGGGCAGTACCGGCCGAGGACCTGGCGGAACTGGCGCTGGACCTGGGCTTCGGCGAAGACAACATCCATGTGGCCGAAAAGCTCGACGACGCCCTGGAATGGGCCGTGGAGCACGCCGAAGCCAACGAGGACCTCGCCGGCGGCGTCCTGGTGACGGGTTCCATCACGCTCGTGGCGGAAGCCCGGATCCTGCTCGGAAAGGCGGACGCCTGACAATGGCTCGACTCACAAAGGCGCAGCGGGAGTGGCGGCCGGGCATGCCCAAGAAGCGGCGCTCCACCAAAGTCATGTTCGCCTCCACGGTCCTGGTGCTCGAGGGGTTTGTCGCGTTCTTCGCCACACTGGCGGTCTTCGGCCTCCGGCGCGACGAGTTCCCGCCGGCAGTGATTCTCTCGGTGGGCATCGTCCTGAGCCTGGTGCTCGTGCTCACCTGCGCCGTGCTGTCCAAGCCGTGGGGTGTGGCCCTGGGCTGGATCCTGCAGCTGGTCCTGATCTTCACCGGATTCCTTGAGCCCATGATGTTCGTCGTGGGCATCCTGTTTGCCGTGGCCTGGTGGTACGGCATCCGGACCGGCATACGGATCGACCGCGAGGCCGCGCAGCGCGAACGTGAACAGGCCGAATGGGACGCCGCCCACCCCGACGGCGAAACCAACTAGACTATTTTCAAACCCCACCAACCACATTGGAGCAGCTGTGAGCATTGAGCGCACCCTCGTCCTGATCAAGCCCGACGGCGTGACCCGTAACCTGACCGGCGCCATCCTTGGCCGGATTGAAGCCAAGGGCTACAGCCTGTCCGAGCTCAAGAAGGTCGACGCCAGCCGCGAACTGCTGGAGCAGCACTACGAGGAACACGTAGGCAAGCCGTTCTACGAGCCGCTGGTTGAGTTCATGCTCAGCGGCCCCGTTGTCGCCGCGATCTTCGAAGGCCACCGCGTCATCGAGGGCTTCCGTTCCCTCGCCGGCACCACGGACCCGACGACGGCGGCGCCCGGCACCATCCGCGGCGACTTCGGCCGCGACTGGGGCCTGAAGGTCCAGCAGAACCTGGTCCACGGTTCGGACTCGGTGGAGTCCGCCGAACGCGAGATCAAGATCTGGTTCCAGGACTAACAGCCACCAGCGCGAACTGGCAGCAGATGACCTCAAAAGGTGATTTTGAGGGCAATAGCTGCCAGTTCGCGCTTTTTCTTTGGCTTAGTAGCCGGACGTTCCGATGAACACCTGGATGAAGGCGAAGAAGATGGTTGCGATGACGGCCACGTAAAGCAGGGCCGTCAGGATCCAGCCGGAGTCACCCACGATCTTCGCAGGTCCGGCCGGAACCTTGATCACCCCGTGCATGATGTTCCGGACCGTGACCCATACAAAGAGCGGGATCATCGCGGCCCAGACCACCATGCAGAACGGGCAGAGGATGTGGATGGAATACAGAGCCTGCGACCACAGCCACACCACGAAGGCAAAGCCGAGCGTCACACCGGCCTGGAGGCCAAGCCAGTACCAGCGGGCAAACTTTGCGCCGGAGAGAACAGCCATGCCCGTGGTGATAATGACGGCGAACGCCACGATGCCAATGAACATGTTGGGGAAACCGAAGACGGAACTCTGCCAGGTCTGCATGACAGCGCCGCATGACACCCAGGGATTTATGTCGCAGGCCGTTACATGGTTCGGATCCTTGAGGACCTCGAGCTTTTCCAGGACGAGGGCGCCCGAGGCGAGCCAGCCGACGACGCCGGTGATCACCAGGAGCCATCCGAACCCCTTGTCCCTGGTCATGGGAGGCAGGCCTTCCTGGGCCGCTGCACGCTCGCGGAGGCCACCGTCCACCCTGTTGTCCTGCGTGGAATTGGAGATGCTGGGCATGGGATGTCGCGTCCTTTTTCTCGAGGGCTCCTCGCCCTGATTGTAACGCCGGAGGCTGGAAGGGACGCACAGACTGCAGCCGGGCCGCGCCCTGATTGTAAGTTGCCCGGCACTGCATCCGCCGCGAGGGACTGAGCGTATGAGAGAATGAAGCTGGCTGGAATACGATCCACATTCGGATTCCGGTCCGGTGGCTCGTTTGTAAGACCGCCAATGATGAGCAGGGCACGGTCCGGATCCACGATAGATCCCGGCCTTCCCGCAATGCCATTGGACGGCACCTGGTTGTGGCTTGAGGAACAACGGGTTTCAGGACGACGTCGCCGGCCCTCCAGGGCTGCCGCACCCCACTGCCGGTGCGAACCTGAGGGTATCCAATTGACTTCTGTCAACGCCTGCGGGTTTTGACAAATATGTGCCCCAATGGGTGCCGGATGTGGCGGTACGTCAGGGGCAGGAGTGTCGCCACATATGGATAATGACCAGGTTCTAGCCGTTAATGAAGAAACCGCTGCCAGCGAAGAAGCAGTAGCTCTGGAGGCGCCGAAGAAGGCGACCCGGACAAGGCGCAAGGCCGCCCCCAAGGTGGAGGCCGTCGAAGCCGGCGAATCGGAGGCAGTTCCGGCGGAGGCCCCGGAGGCGGACACCGCCGCAGAGGAGAAGCCCCCGGCGCGCCGCAGCCGCTCCCGCAGGAAAGTCGAGCCTGCCGAGCCGCTCCCGGTCTTCGCCGAGGACGCCGCAGCTGCTCCGGTAGACGCAGCCCCGGCTGATGCTGCACCCGTGGAAGACGTCGCGGTTGAAGCCGCCGTCGTTGAAAAGCCCGTCCGCCGCCGCGCCTCGCGCGCCAAGGCCCCCGCAAAAGCGGCCGCCACCGAACCCGCTGCTGAGCCGGCCCCTGCCGAGGAACCTGCGCCGGTCGTCGAGCCTGCGCCGGTCGCGGAGACCGCACCCGCTGCTGAAGCAGCAGCACCGGAGGAAGCAGCAGCTGCCGAGCCTGAAGAGCCCGCCACCGCGGAGGCCAACCCGGTGGGCGCGCTCTTCCTTGAGCCCGGCTCGGTCACTTCCATGATTTTCCAGGCACCCGACCTGAGCAGCGTGGTCCGCCCGGCCACGCCCCCCGCGGTCACCCCCGCTGCGGCCGAGGAATCTGACGAGGAAGAAACCGGCGACGACGGCGATGCTGACGCCGGCGGCGCCCGTCGCCGGCGCAGCCGCGGACGCCGCGGCCGCAGCCGCGTGACCGAACGCGAAGCGACCGGCGAGGCCGAAGACGCCGAGGGCGCCGAGGGCGCCGCTGACGAGGACGCCGATGAGGAGTCCACCCGGACTGCGGAGGACGGCGTGACATCCCGCCGCCGTCGCCGCCGCCGCCGCGGCGACCAGGATCTTGAGCTCACCGGAGGGGAAGGCGACGACCCGCCCAACACCGTGACCCGTGTCCGTGCCCCGCGCGCCGCCAGCGAGGCGCCCGTCAACAACCGCGTAACATCCGTCAAGGGCTCCACCCGGCTGGAGGCCAAGAAGCAGCGCCGCCGCGAATCCCGCGACACCGGCCGCCGCCGCACGATCATCACCGAGGCCGAGTTCCTGGCCCGCCGCGAATCCGTGGACCGCCAGATGATCGTCCGCCAGCGCGACGACAGAATCCAGATCGGCGTCCTCGAAGACGGCGTCCTGGCAGAGCACTTCGTGTCCAAGACCCAGCAGGACTCCCTGATCGGCAACGTCTACCTGGGCAAGGTACAGAACGTGCTGCCGTCGATGGAAGCCGCCTTCGTGGACATCGGACGCGGCCGGAACGCCGTGCTGTACGCCGGTGAAGTCAACTGGGACGTGGTCAACCTCGAAGGCAAGCAGCGCCGGATCGAGAACGCACTGAAGTCCGGCGACTCCGTGCTGGTCCAGGTCACCAAGGACCCGGTCGGCCACAAGGGCGCCCGCCTGACGAGCCAGATTTCGCTGCCCGGCCGCTACCTCGTCTACGTTCCCGGCGGTTCCATGACCGGAATCTCCCGCAAGCTGCCCGACGTCGAACGCAACCGCCTCAAGCGGATCCTCAAGGACCGCCTGCCGGAAGATGCCGGCGTCATCGTCCGCACTGCAGCCGAGGGCGCGTCCGAGGAAGAGCTCACACACGACATCAACCGCCTGCGCGCCCAGTGGGAAGGGATCGAAGGCCAGGCAACGTCCACCAAAATCCTCGCTCCGGAACTGCTCTACGGCGAACCTGACCTGACCATCAAGGTGGTCCGTGACGTCTTCAACGAGGACTTCTCCAAGCTGATCGTCTCCGGCGAGGAAGCCTGGGACACCATCGAGGCCTATGTCACCTACGTGGCTCCGGACCTCGTGGGCCGGCTCGAGAAGTGGACCAAGGACACGGACATCTTCGCGGCCTGGCGGATCGACGAGCAGATCCACAAGGCACTCGACCGGAAGGTCTTCCTGCCGTCCGGCGGTTCCCTGGTCATCGACCGCACCGAAGCCATGACCGTGGTGGATGTCAACACCGGCAAGTTCACCGGCAGCGGCGGCAACCTCGAGGAAACCGTCACCAAGAACAACCTGGAAGCGGCCGAGGAAGTCGTCCGGCAGCTCCGGCTCCGCGACATCGGCGGCATCATCGTCATCGACTTCATCGACATGGTGCTCGAATCCAACCGCGACCTCGTGCTTCGCCGCATGGTGGAGTGCCTCGGCCGCGACCGGACCAAGCACCAGGTGGCCGAAGTGACCTCGCTGGGACTCGTGCAGATGACCCGCAAGCGGATGGGCACCGGGCTGCTGGAAGTCTTCGGCGAGCAGTGTGAAGCCTGCGCCGGCCGCGGCATCGTCACCCACGACGAGCCCGTGGAACACCGCCGCGCCAACGTTGTGGCCGCCGAGCATCACGTACCGCGGACGGAGAGCCAGCCGGCCCCGCGGACGGAGCGCAAGAGCCGCCGCCGCGGCAAGGGCGGTCAGGCTCCCGAGGCCGCTCCGCTGACGCCGGCCGCGGTACATTACGAGCCCACCGATGCCGAGCGCCACGCCAAGGCCGAAGCTACCCGCGCGGCGCTGGCCAACATAGCCGCCGCGGCGCACGCCGCCCACCTGCACGACGCCGAGACCGGCCATGCCGCCCCGGCGGCTGCTGCTGCCAAAGCGGCAGGGCAGGCCCACGCTGCCCAGTCAACGCCGGCGCAGTCCGCTCCCGCCACGGCGCGGCCGGCCAAGGTGTCCGACGCCGAGGCGGCTGCCGCAGGGCGGCCGGCTGCGGTCCTGACCTTCGGCGGCGAAAAGGTTGCGCTGCCGTTCGTTGAGCACGCAGGGGAATCGCCGGCCACGGGCGCGGCGCTGACCCTCGACCGCCTGGCCGAGGCGTTCGCGCACCTTGGCGGGCCTGCAGCGGCTGAGCGCCCGGCGGCACCGGCTGAGCAGCCGGTTCAGGCGGTCCAGGCCCCGGCAGCCCGGGTTCCGGCTACGCGGGCCCCGGCAGTCCAGGCTGCTGAAGCCGACTACACCGACCACACTGCGGTGCAGGGCCGGGCGCGCCGTCCGCGCCGCAACCGGAGTGCGAGCCGTGCCCAGGGCGCAGCGAACGAAACGTCCGTGGAACACCACGAGACGGCTCCGGTGGCCGCGGCAGGGCATACCCACGAGGCCAAGGCACCGGAACCGGCAAAGAAGGATGCGCAGGCAAAGGCTCCGGCCAGCGCACCGATCATCCTCGGCGTGGGAGTGCCGGCCTCCGAGCTCTGATCCACCAGCCGACTGACACCGCGGGTGCGGTCCGAACCGGGCGTAGTAATACGCCGGATTCGGGCCGTACCTGCGAGTCCGTTAAAGGAAAACAGCTAGGCTGGGGGACTGACACGGGGTGCCGCGCACAGGGCCGGCTGAGATCCACACCCGTTGAACCTGTCCGGCTAGCACCGGCGAAGGGATGTCTCCTTTGTCTTCATCATTCCTGCCCACCCCCGCCTCCACAACGGGGGCCGGATCCACCCTGGACGCCGCCCTGCGCGCAACCCCGCGGGTGCTGGCCATCGCCGGATCGGACCCGTCCGGAGGGGCGGGGATCCAGGCGGACCTCAAGAGCATTGCCGCCAACGGCGGTTACGGCATGGCTGCCATTACCGCCCTGACGGCACAGAACACCCACGGCGTCCGGGCCGTCCACGTTCCCCCGGCGGACTTCCTGACCGCCCAGCTTGAGGCCATCAGCGAAGACATCAGCATCGACGCCGTCAAGATCGGCATGCTGGGTGACTCCGCGGTGATTGCCGCCGTCCGCAGCTGGCTGGTAAAGGCCCGTCCCGCCGTCGTGGTCCTGGACCCTGTTATGGTGGCCACCAGCGGGGACCGGCTCCTGCAGGAGGCCGCCGAAGCGGAACTCCGTGAACTCCTGCCACTGGCCGACCTGATTACGCCGAACCTCGCAGAACTTGCGATACTCCTCAACGAGCCCCTCGCGGGCGACCGGGAGGCGGCACTGGCCCAGGGCAAACGGCTTGCCGCCCAGGCCGGCACCACCGTGCTGGTTAAGGGCGGACATCTCGACGGCGGGGAATGCCCCGACGCGCTCGTCAACACCGAAGGGCTGCTGGCCCACGATGTTGTGGTGGTCGACGGCGGCCGGATCGCCACCCGGAACAGCCACGGGACCGGTTGCTCCCTGTCGTCGGCCATGGCCACCGTGCAGGCAAGGCTGGGGGACTGGGAGTCGTCCTTGCGGGCAGTGAAGCCGTGGCTGCAGGGGGCGCTCCGGGAGTCCGGAGTGCTGGACGTGGGAACGGGCAACGGCCCGGTCCACCACTTCCACCATCTGGTGCCCAGGGGCCAGGACGTTCCGGCGGAAGGCCAGTTCGCTGCAGTACTCCGGCAGGACGCAGGACCGGACCTGGATGCCATCTACGGGCTGGACTTCATCCGCGCACTGGCCGACGGTTCCCTCACGGAACGCCACTTTGCCTATTACCTTGCCCAGGACGCCATCTACCTGAACGGCTACTCCAGGGTGCTGTCCCGTGCTGCCGCGATCGCCCCCACCGAGGCCGAGCAACTGTTCTGGGCACGGTCGGCACAGCAATGCCTCGAAGTCGAGTCCGAACTGCACCGGACGTGGCTGAGTACCCGGACTGTGGACTCCGGACTGGGGCCGGTGACCAAGTCCTACGTGGACCACCTGCTGGCCTCGTCTGTTTCCGGTAGCTACGGAGTGCTCGTGGCAGCGGTACTCCCGTGCTTCTGGCTGTATGCCGAAGTGGGGGCCACGCTGCACGGGCAGTTCCTGGCCGCCGGATCGCCGTCCGGCCACCCGTATGCCGAATGGCTGCGGACGTACGCGGACGAGGAGTTCGCCGCCGCCACCCGGCAGGCGGTGCGGATCACCGACGACGCCGCCCGGGCCGCCTCGGAAACGGAACGGGAGGCCATGCGGCTGGCTTTCCGGCAGTCCTGCCGGTACGAGGTGGAGTTCTTCGACGCGCCGCGCCTGCACGCTGAACCGGAAAGCCTTCCAAAGCCGGTAGGATAGTGGGGCACGGTTCCGGAAGTCGTTGCAGTGGCAGGCCGTAAAACACGGAGTGTCGCCTATCACGTACTACCACCGGAGCCAGCCTCATTTGCGGCCGAAGGCAAAATTAGCGTATTCTAGATCTTCGGTGCTTACGCCAACACTTGGGTTATGACCCCGGATAAGACTGTTTGGAATTACAAGCGGAATTGTTCGTGGGATAACTCATGGGTTCCCCCGGGGAATCCACCGGCGTTGAGGCACAGCGTGAGCCAGGCCAAACAATTGGACCCAGGTTCCGCACGCAAATCTAGTAATAAACGTCGAGAGAAGTGAGTTCCCCAGTGGTGTACGCGATTGTCCGCGCAGGCGGCCGCCAAGAGAAGGTTTCCGTTGGAGACTTCGTTACCCTGAACCGCGTCCCCGGTGGAGCCGGCAGCACCATTGAGTTGCCCGCACTGCTCCTGGTAGATGGTGACAAAGTCACGTCTGCCGCTGCGGACCTGGCCAAGGTAACGGTTACGGCTGAGATCCTTCAGGACCTTCGTGGTCCGAAGATCGTCATCCAGAAGTTCAAGAACAAGACCGGGTACAAGAAGCGCCAGGGTCACCGTCAGGAACTGACCAAGGTCAAGATCACCGGTATCAAGTAACCTTCCGTTACTTTTCAGGTTTTCAGCAGATTCCCCAGAATTTTTAAGGCAGGCATTTCAAATGGCACATAAAAAAGGCGCGAGTTCCACTCGCAACGGTCGTGACTCCAACGCCCAGTACCTCGGCGTCAAGCGCTTCGGCGGCCAGGTAGTTTCCGCAGGCGAGATCATCGTCCGCCAGCGTGGCACCCACTTCCACCCGGGTGCAGGCGTTGGCCGTGGCGGCGACGACACCCTGTTCGCACTGACCCCGGGCGCTGTCGAATTCGGCACCCGCCGCGGACGTCGAGTCGTGAACATCGTTGCTGCTGCAGCTGCAGAGTAACAACAAGATCTGAACCGGTGGAGCGGGCCATGATGGCCCGCTCCACTGTTCTTTTAACCGCATTACAATCAATTTGGGCGTCCAAGAGACGGTCAGGTTATGCACAGAGGAGATTCACGTGGCGAGCTTTGTAGACCGGGTAGTACTGCACGTATCCGGCGGTACCGGCGGTCACGGCTGTGTCTCCGTCCACCGCGAAAAGTTCAAGCCCCTGGGCGGTCCCGACGGCGGTAACGGCGGCGACGGCGGCGACGTCATCCTGCGCGTTGACGCCCAGACCACCACACTGCTGGACTACCACCACGCACCCCACCGCCACGCCACCAACGGCGGACCCGGCATGGGCGACTGGCGCGGCGGCAAAAACGGCGAAACGCTGATCCTTCCCGTTCCGGAAGGAACCGTAGTCAAGACCAAGGACGGCCGTGTGCTGGCCGACCTCGTCGGCGAAGGCACCGAGTTCATCGCGGCCGCCGGCGGCCCGGGCGGTTTGGGCAACGCCGCGCTTTCCTCGCAGAAGCGCCGCGCCCCGGGCTTCGCCCTGCTCGGCATCGAAGGCGAATCCAGCGACATAGTCCTGGAACTGAAGTCCATTGCGGACATCGCCCTCGTGGGCTTCCCGTCCGCGGGCAAGTCGAGCCTCATCGCCGCCATGTCCGCGGCACGCCCCAAAATTGCCGATTACCCCTTCACCACCCTGATCCCCAACCTGGGCGTGGTGCAGGCCGGGGAGATCCGCTTCACCATCGCCGACGTCCCCGGACTTATCGAAGGGGCCAGCGAAGGCAAGGGCCTGGGCCACCACTTCCTGCGCCACGTAGAGCGCTGCGCAGCTTTGGTCCACGTTTTGGACTGCGGTACGTTGGAATCCGAGCGCGATCCGCTTTCGGACCTCGCCATCATCGAAGCCGAACTCGAGAAGTACGCGGTTGACATGAGCTTCGCCGGCTCCGACGGCGAGGTTGTCCCGCTGAACCACCGTCCCCGGCTGGTGGCGCTGAACAAGGTCGACCTGCCTGACGGCAAGGACATGGCCGAATTCGTCCGGCCCGAGCTTGAATCCCGCGGCTACCGTGTGTTCGAGATTTCCGCGACGAGCCACGAAGGCCTGCGGCAGTTGGGCTTCGCCATGGCAGAGATCGTCAAGGCCGCCCGGGACGCCGTGGCTGCCACGCCGCCCAAGGTGCACGCACCCGTCCTGCGCCCCAGGGCAGTCAACGAAGCCGGCTTCAAGATCCGCCGCGAAGAGAAGAACCTCGAGCCGCTGTTCCGCGTGTTGGGCGACAAGCCCGTCCGCTGGGTCAAGCAGACCGACTTCACCAACGAGGAAGCCATTGGCTACCTCGCGGACCGCCTGGCCAAACTGGGCGTCGAAAACGAGCTGTTCAAGCAGGGCGCCGTACCCGGCGACACCGTAGTGATCGGTGAAGACGACGGCGTGGTGTTCGACTGGGAGCCCACCATGATGGCCGGCGCCGAGCTGCTCGCCGCTCCGCGTGGCACCGACGTCCGCTTTGCCGACATCGGCGACCGCCCCACCCGCGGACAAAAGCGCGACGAACAGCAGGAGCGCCGCGACGCCAAGGCTGCGGCCCGGGCCGAGCTTGAAGCCGAGCGCAAAGCCGGCATCTGGACTGAATCAGTCAGCGGGCGCCGTGCCGCACGGCCGCTCAAAGAAAGCGGACTGACCACCGAGAATGAGGAGTGAACCCCCACACGTGACCGATAATTCCGCAATTGTCATCGAGGAACCCAGGACCGACGACCGCCGTGTGCTCGCGAGGGCCCGCCGCATCGTAGTTAAGGTCGGATCATCGTCGCTCACCAGCATCAAGGGTGGGATCTCAGAAGAGGCGCTGATCGAGCTGTCGGATGCGCTGGCCGCGAAGAGCAACGCAGGCACGGAGATCATCCTTGTTTCCTCCGGCGCCATCTCTGCCGGCCTGGCACCGCTGGGCCTCGTGAAGCGCCCGCGGGACCTTGCCACCCAGCAGGCCGCCGCAAGCGTCGGGCAGGGGCTGCTGATGGCCCGCTACACCCATGCCTTCGCAGCGCACGGCGTGACGGTGAGCCAGGTGCTGCTGACCGCGGATGACCTCATGCGGCGCAGTCACCACATGAACGCCTTCCGCGCGCTGAACCGGCTCCTGAACCTGGGCGTTGTGCCCGTGGTCAACGAGAACGACACCGTGGCCACGCACAAGATCCGCTTCGGCGACAACGACCGGCTCTCCGCCCTGGTGGCGCACCTGGTCCGCGCGGATGCCCTGCTGCTGCTCTCCGACGTCGACTCCCTCTACGACGGCCCGCCGTCGAAGGGGGCCAAGCGGATTCCGCAGGTGGATGGCCCGCAGGACCTTGAAGGCGTCAACATCGGCAAGCCCGGCAAAGCGGGAGTCGGAACCGGCGGAATGCAGACCAAGGTCGAGGCCGCCACCATGGCCGCCGATTCGGGAATCCCCGCCCTGGTCACTTCCACCGCCAATGCCGCGGCGGCCCTAAACGGCGAGGACGTCGGAACCTGGTTCTCGGTCAACAGCGGACGCAAGTCGGTGCGCATGATGTGGCTCGCCCACCTTGCCCATGTGCAGGGCCGGCTGATCCTCGACGACGGTGCTGTCACGGCCGTACAGGACAATCACACGTCGCTGCTGCCTGCTGGTATTACGGCTGTTGAAGGGACCTTTGAATCCGGTGACGCCGTGGAAATGCTGTCACCCGACGGTACCGTCATCGCCCGGGGCCTGGTCAACTACTCCTCCGACGAACTGCCGCAAATGCTGGGCCGTTCCACGGTGGAGCTGGGGGAGTCCCTGGGCCGGGGCTTCGACCGTGAAGTTGTTCACGTTGATGACCTGGTTCTGGTCTAACGGGCTGACTCCCTTAGACTTGAATGATGACTGAGGCACTGATTCACCAAGCCGCTGAGAAATCCAACGACTCCACGGAGGTATCTCCCACGCCGGAAAATGCCCAGCTGTCGCCGGCTGACGTCGAGGCCGCCGTACATTCCATCGCCGACCGGTCCCGCCACGCTGCCCGCAGCATGGCGCGCGCAAACCGTGCCTGGAAGGATAAGGGCCTCCGCGCCATCGGCAAGGCCCTGCTCGACAGCAGGACCCAAATCCTCGCCGCCAACGCCAAGGATGTAGAGGCCGGCCGTGCCAACGGAACCACCGCCGCGCTGCTTGACCGCCTGACCCTGAATGACACGCGGATCGAGGCCCTGTCCGCCGCACTGGAGAACCTTGCCGGCCTGCCGGACCCGGTAGGAAACGTGGTCCGCGGCCAGACGCTGCCCAACGGCCTGCGCCTGCGCCAGGTCAACGTTCCCATGGGCGTGGTTGCCGCAATTTACGAGGCACGTCCCAACGTGACAGTGGACATCGCCGGGCTGGCGCTGAAGAGCGGCAACGCGGTGATCCTGCGGGGCGGCACCGCCGCGGCAGCCACCAACGAGGCCCTCATCAGGGTCCTCCGCGACGCACTCGCTTCGGTTGGCCTGCCGGCAGACGCCGTCCAGACCGTTGACCAGTTCGGCCGTGAAGGAGCCAACGTCCTGATGCGGGCACGTGGCAGGGTGGACGTCCTGATTCCCCGCGGCGGCAGGGACCTGATCCAGACTGTCGTCAACAATTCGTCCGTACCGGTCATCGAGACCGGCGAGGGCAACGTCCATATCTTCATAGACGAATCTGCCAGTGAAGAAATGGCGGTGGACATCCTCCTCAACGCCAAGACCCAGCGGCCCAGCGTCTGCAACACGGTGGAGACCCTCCTGGTGCACTCCGGGTCAACCGTCCTTCCCGCCGTCGCCGCGGCACTTCGGAAGGCCGGAGTCACCCTGCATGCCGACGCCCGCGTACGCGCCGCGTTGCCCGCGTCCGTGGAAACCGTTCCCGCCACCGATGAGGACTGGGCCACCGAGTACATGGACCTGGACCTTGCCGTTGCCATGGTGGACAACCTCGACGAGGCAGTGAAGCACATCCGCAGCTGGTCGACCGGCCACACTGAGGCCATCATCACCAACGACCTGGCAAACGCGGAACGCTTCATTTCCGAAATCGACTCAGCGGCGGTCATCGTCAACGCCTCCACCAGGTTCACGGACGGCGGCGAACTGGGGTTGGGCGCCGAGGTGGGCATTTCCACCCAGAAGCTCCACGCGCGCGGCCCCATGGGGCTGACCGAACTGACTACCACCAAGTGGATAGTCCAGGGCGAGGGCCAGATCCGCAGCTAGCAACGCTGTAACATGGAACAGAACTCCGGAACGGCGGGAAGTACCGCCGTCGTCATTGTGTGAACTCTTTAGGGGAGAAAATGCTGCTGCAGCAGGTTGGCGCGTCCGTCGCCGAACATGAAGAACTGGCTCCGCTGTGGGCCGAACCGTGGGTCTTCGGTGTATCGATCTTTACGATCATGCTCATCCTGATGTTCGTGACGCTGTCCTACAGCAACCTGGGTAACCGGCACGAAGCCGTCGAGGAGCACTCGGACCCGCACCGCCAGCACCCGAACAAGCACGATCACGGCCAAGGCCACTAACATCACTACCGTCCTGAAGCGGCGCGGCGCCAAGCGCCGCCTGCGTTTGGGTGTGATGGGTGGCACATTTGATCCCATTCATCACGGCCACCTTGTCGCGGCCAGCGAAGTTGCGGCGAAGTTCGGCCTCGACGAGGTGGTATTTGTCCCCACCGGCCAGCCGTGGCAAAAAACGCACAAGCAGGTCAGCGAGCCCGAGCACCGTTATCTCATGACGGTGATCGCCACAGCCTCCAATCCGCGTTTTACGGTCAGCCGTGTGGATGTGGACCGTCCCGGTCCGACGTACACCATCGACACCCTGAGGGACCTGCGTACACAACGGCCGGATGCGGACCTTTTCTTCATCACGGGCGCGGATGCCATGGCGCAGATCCTGTCCTGGAAGAACATCGACGAACTGTGGTCGCTGGCGCATTTTGTCGGTGTGACCCGTCCGGGGCATGTCCTTGACGGGATGGGCCGGAAGGACGTCAGCCTGCTGGAAGTGCCCGCCATGGCGATCTCTTCCACGGATTGCAGGGCCCGGGTCGCGGCGGGCAACCCTGTCTGGTACCTCGTGCCCGACGGGGTGGTCCAGTATATTGCGAAATACGGCCTGTACGCCGGGCATCCCGACCCGGACAGCAGCGCTGCACTTACCGAGTTACACGAACCAGCCAGTACCGAGTGAGTTTTAGATGAGCCAGGAACAGCCTCCCCTCCGCAGCCGTCGTGAATTGCGACAGGCCAGAGATGAGCGCGCGGAATCACGCCAGGATGCGGGGCCTTCGGCTCCGCGTCCGGTTCCCCCTGCCTCAAAAGTGCCCGGCAACGTGACACCGGCTTCCGCTCGTGGCGATGCCCCGAACAAACCCGGTCCGGCGACGCCCCCCGCGCCGCCGACGCAGTCCGCGCCAGGGGCACGGCGCGGCGAAAACGGTTCGGATGCCGGAACCGGCCGAATCCGGCGCGTGGCACCCGGCCCGGTGGATTCGGTCCGGCCGTCGACCGGATCCGAGCGCTCCTCACAGAGCAGGGCACGGGACCGTGCAGCCCTGCGCACCATCAAGGAACTGGCAGAGAAGGAAGAACGGCTGTCCGGCGGCGGTCCGCCGACGCGCCGCCAGCTCCGCCTCCAGCAGCTTCAAGCCGAGGCGGCACCGGCCACGGCTGCCAACCCCATCGTTCCGCCTGCCCGCACGTCCGCCCAGCGGACCGTTCAGCCGGCCCGGCCGGCGCAGGCATCGCCGCAAGCCGAAACCCCTCCGGCCGGACAGCAACAGTCCGGGCCGCCGCAGGTCAACGCGCCGCAGGCCAAAGCTCCGCTGGCCAACCCGGACAGCCAGCTTCCTGATGGAATGACCGTTGAGCAGGCTCTCGCGGCACGTTCCCTCCTCGCCGAACAGGCCAGGAACCAGATCGCCAAGATGGAGCACATCGCGGCGAACGATCCTGAAGCTGTGGACCCGGGAATCCTCGCCGAACAGATCGCCCTGGCCGAGCGCGCCGCTGTCCTGAACAAGCGGGCCATGGCCAAGCAGAAGCTGGCCGAGCAGGCCAGCCAGCCCGCGCATCCGAAGACCGAGCCGTCAGCCGTCAGCAACCTTGCGATGGTGACGCCACTGGAGTTCGAGAAGGTCCCGGGGATTGACCGTCCGGTGATGAAGAAGCCCGCCACCTCCTATGTGCCGGTAGTCACCAACCCCGGCCCCAGGTTGCAGCCGCCAACTACCAAGGGATCGCGCAAATCCGGGCCGTCGAGGCAGCGGAATGCCAGGCCGGTAACGGGCCGGGCCGGCGTGCTTGCGCGCGCCGAAGCAGCAGCGCAGGCAGCAACTGATCCTGCGGCAGCGCAGATTGCAGCGTCGGCGTCCGGCGAGCCCTGGGCCGCCGAATCCGGCGAGAATTTCGTAGACAGGCCACGTGTGCCCGCCAACGCTGCCTACGGCCTTGAACCCCTGGACGCGGTCACTGCCGGCCTGGGCAGGGCGCACCGTGTCCGTCTGCTGCAGTTGGGCGTCCTCGCTTTGGGGATCGTTGCGCTGATTGCCGGCGTCACCATGATCATCAGCGGCCTGGCGCCCTGATCCAAACGTCCCGGCGCGTCGCCAACGCTGCTGTTCTCCCTCATACGAGGTAGACACCACTGGCGTCGGAACATATATAGCTTTTAAACCACTACAAGGAGTCCCGTGACTGCAACCCAAACATCCATCGCCACAGCCCGCGTAGCAGCGCGCGCTGCCGCGGACAAGATAGCCCAGGACATAGTTGCCCTGGACGTCAGTGAGCGGCTTGCCCTTGCCGATGTTTTCCTGATCGCCTCGGCGCCCAGTGAGCGCCAGGTCAACGCCATCGTTGACGGCATCGAAGAGGAACTGGGCAAGCAGGACCTGCGTCCTGTTCGCCGCGAGGGCCGCTCCGGCGGACGCTGGGTCCTGCTGGACTACTCCGACGTCGTCATTCACGTCCAGCACGAGGAAGACCGCGTTTTTTACGCCCTTGAGCGCCTGTGGAAGGACTGCCCCGTCGTGGACCTCCAGCTCGGCGACGACACGTCGGCCAAGGCGGCTGTCTCCTCAGACAGCGAATAAGCGGAACCTGCCGCCCGAATATGCCCGATTTGGAATTTTCGGAACGGCTGTTCTAAGATATTTGAGTTGCTTCGGAGAGATCCGGACGAAGAGCCGGGCCCGGCAGTGAAAGCTGAAGGCGCCGGAGCAATGAAAATTCGGGGCTGTGGCGCAGCTGGTAGCGCACCTGCATGGCATGCAGGGGGTCAGGGGTTCGAGTCCCCTCAGCTCCACCGAACGGTCCGCCGGAATCGAAAGATTCCGGCGGACTTTTTTGTTTTCAATTGCCACCCGTGCCGGTACGGAGGGTGAGTCGGGGCGCCGGTCGCCAAAGGCCTCCGCCGAATTGGCGTCTTACACGATTGTGGTTTAAGATAATCAAGTTGCTTACGGAGATCGATCCGAAAGAAACAAGAGTTTGGGGCTGTGGCGCAGCTGGTAGCGCACCTGCATGGCATGCAGGGGGTCAGGGGTTCGAGTCCCCTCAGCTCCACCAGATTCACACAGCGGAAGCCGCCCGATCGGGCGGCTTCCGCTGTTTAAGCAGCGCGGCCTTTGGCCGAAGTACGGTCGACTAAAATGAGACCGTGAACGACCCCCTTCCCCCTTGCCCTGTATGCTCCAGCGAGTACACATATGAGATGGGTGCGCTGCTGGTCTGCCCGGAGTGCGCCCACGAGTGGTCCGCCGTGGCCGCGGAACCTGTAGCTCTCGCGGAAGCGGTGATCAAGGACGCGGTAGGCAATGTGCTCGCCGACGGTGACACGGTGACCGTGATCAAAGACCTCAAGATCAAGGGAAGCTCCACCGTTATCAAAGTGGGGACGAAAGTGCGCGGCATCCGGCTGATGGACGGCGTCGGAGACCACGACATCGACTGCAAAGTGGACGGGGTCGGACCCATGCAGCTCAAGTCAAGTGTGGTCAAGAAGGTCTAGGGCGGGGATCGGAAATCGCTGACGCCCAGGAGACGGAACTGCAGACCGCGGATGTAGTGGTGATCGGTGCCGGCCAGGCCGGCCTATCAGCTGCCTATCACCTGCAGCGGCGTGGCTTTCTGCCAGCTCCCGCCCCGGAGGAAGCACCCCGTTCGTATGTTGTGCTGGACGCCGAAGCCGGGCCAGGCGGCGCATGGCGCCACCGCTGGCAGAGCCTCCGGATGGCCACCGTGAACGGGATCAGCGACCTGCCAGGCATTCCCAAGCCGGAGGTTGACCCGGCCGAACCCAGTTCAGGCTTTCTCTCACGCTATTTCGGGGACTACGAGGACGGACTCGGCCTGAATATCGTGCGGCCGGTGAAAGTCCGCTCCGTATCCCGCGAGGACAACCACCCTTCGGGGCGGCTAAGGATCGAAACTTCGGCCGGAAGTTGGTCGGCGCGGGCAGTCATCAACGCCACCGGCACCTGGACCAGGCCGTTTTGGCCCATTTACCCGGGGCAGTCCACGTTCCGGGGGAGGCAGCTACACGTGGCCGACTACGTGGCTGCCGAGGAGTTCCGCGGGCAGCACGTGATTGTGGTGGGCGGCGGTATTTCCGCCGTCGGCCTGCTTGACGAAATATCCCAGGTGACTGCCACAAGCTGGTTCACCCGCCGGGAGCCGGTATGGCGCGACGCCGAATTTGACCAGAAAGCGGGACACGACGCCGTCGCCCTCGTTGAAGAGCGTGTACGGCAGGGACTGCCTCCACAGAGCGTGGTTTCCGTAACCGGACTGATCTGGACCCCCTCCCTGCGGGCCGCCGAAGCGCGGGGCGCCCTGGACCGGCGCCCGATGTTTACGGAAATCGAACCCCGTGGAGTCCGGCTGGCTGACGGGGGCTTCCTGGCGGCGGATGTCATACTTTGGGCCACCGGATTCCGGGCCGAGCTGGAACACTTGGCCCCGCTGCACCTCCGCGGTTCCGGCGGCGGAATCGCCATGAACGGAACCCAGGTGGCAGCAGAGAAACGCGTTCACCTTGTCGGCTACGGGCCGTCGTCGTCCACCATCGGCGCCAACCGCGCCGGCCGGGCGGCTGTGGCCGGCATCCTGGGGATGCTTGGCAGCAGCGACGGGGCAGGGGTGCCGCCGGCCGCGGACGGGGCCGTTTCACGGTAGGTTTACTGGGTAGCTTTTCGCCCGGTGAATCTTCCCGGTGAGCGGATCGACGATGGACAGAGAAGGCGGCAGTTTGCACGTGGCGGAAAACAGCTTGGACTCAGTCCTCTCGGGCCTGCGCCGGTACCCCGATGTTGAAGCCCCGAACCTGCAGGCCTGGGACGCAACCGACAGGCTCCTGCTCGAAACAGCGTCGGAACTGCTGACCCCGGAAAGTCGCGTAGCGGTGGTCGGAGACCGCTATGGAGCCCTCACCTTGGGGGCGCTGGCCACCTGCGGCGTCAGGAACGTCCGGGCCCACCAGGACCTCATCACGGGGGAGCGGGCCCTCCGGAATAATGCCGCGGCCCTCAACATCGACGCCGGTGTTGACCAGCGACCGCTCGATGCGGCCCTGTTCGACGGCGCCGACGTCGTGTTGCTGCAGCTGCCCAAAACGCTCGCGGAGCTGGAGGAAGTGGCCGACGCCGTAGCCCGCTACGCGGCACCGCACACGGTCTTGCTGGCGGGCGGCCGGATCAAGCACATGAGCCTGGGCATGAACACCGTCCTGCTACGCCACTTCAACGACGTCCAGCCGCAGCTGGCCCGGCAGAAATCAAGGGTCCTCATCGCCCGGGACCCCAGGCCTGTGACCGGTCCGCCGCCGTTTCCGGTCGCTGACACCAACAGCGAGCTGGGCCTCACGGTCTGTGCGCGCGGTGCGGTGTTCGCCGGCACCAAGCTCGATATCGGGACACGGTTCCTGCTGAGGTTCCTGCCCGACTTGCCGTCGGCCGAGTGCGTGGTGGATTTGGGGTGCGGGACCGGCATATTGGCCGCCATGTATGCCAAGAGCCATCCGGGCTCCAAGGTCACTGCCACGGACCAGTCGGCGGCCGCCGTCGACTCCGCCCGGGCAACTTCGGAGGCCAACGGACTGGAGGGCCGGATCACTGTCCTCCAGGACGACGCCATGGATTCGCTGCCGGACGGAAGTGCCGGGCTCATTCTGTTGAATCCGCCCTTTCACCTGGGCGCCAGCGTCCATGCCGGAGCGGGGCTCAAGATGTTCCGTGCCGCCGGAAGGGTACTGGCACCGGGCGGGGAACTCTGGACCGTGTACAACAGCCACCTGCAGTATTTGCCGGCCCTGGAACGGTTCGTCGGCCCCACCCGCGTCGCGGGCCGGAACGCCAAGTTCACGGTTGCGGTCAGCACCGCGCGCACGCCGCTCCCATAACGCTGCCGGCGCGCGGATGCGGGCCGGCAGAAGGTCCGCCACAGCGTGGAAACCGCCGTGCCAGAAGTCAGCGTGTGAGCGTACCGCCACGACCGCAGGTAACGTACGATTCAAGCATCAGTAGTGCATAACCGAAGAAGTTTAGGGGAATCCGTGACTGAGATCCGCACGCCATCGCCGAGGCGCGGAACAAATTTGCCCCGCATGGGGGACTTCAATCTCACGGTGATTCTGGACGCCATCCGGCGGTCCTCCGGCGGCCTCAGCCGGGTGGAACTCGCCCAGATCGTTGGCCTTTCCCCGCAGACGATTTCCAATATTTCCCGGCGCCTGCTCGACCAGAACCTGATCGTCGAAGCCGGCAAGGAAGGGAGCGGACCCGGCAAGCCGCGCACCATCCTCAGGCTGAACCCTGCGGGAATGTACGCCGTTGGCGTGCACCTCGATCCTGCCGTCACCACCTTCGTGGTGCTCGACCTTGTGGGGGCCGTCGTCAGGCATTCACGGATCAATACCCCCGGCGCCAGCGACCCCGACGGGATCATCGCCACCATTGCCGCCGAGATCAAGGACCTTGTGGCCGCTTCCGGCGTCGACCCGGACAAGATTGCCGGTCTCGGCGTGGCAGCTCCGGGCCCTATCAACCTGGAAGAGGGCACAGTTGTGGATCCGCCGCTGTTGCTCGGCTGGGACCGCGTGCCGTTGCGCGACGCCCTGGCGGAGGCCACCGGCCTGTCCACCCTGGTGGACAAGGACGTCACCAGCGCCGCGGTCGCCGAAACCTGGGCGGGCGGTCCCAGCGGCTCGGGCAGTTTCGTTTTTATGTACATGGGCACAGGCATCGGTTGCGGTATCGTCCTGAACGACGAAGTGGTGCGCGGCACCTCGGGGAATGCCGGCGAAATAGGGCACATCATTGTGGACCCGGACGGCGCGCCCTGCGACTGCGGACTGAGGGGATGCGTGAAGTCGTCGTGCATTCCGCAGGTCCTGGTGGCGCAGGCCGAAGCGGCCGGCGTCCTGGAAGTTGAGCGCCACCCCTCCGGCGCCCCGGCGGTCCAGGAGAGCTTCGCGAAACTGTGTGAGGCAGCCGACGCCGGCAACAGCAAGGCCGGGGAGATTATTGACCGGTCCGCCGTCCTCGTGGCCCGGGCCGTCGCCGTCGTCACCAACACCCTTGACGTCGAGCGGGTGGTGTTCGGAGGCCCGTTCTGGACTCTTCTCTCGCAGAGGTACCTGGACCGCGTTCCGCAGCTGCTGGCGGAGAACAGCGCGGCCCGCCAGATCCATGGGGTCGAAGTTGTCGGCACTGGCGTGGGAGAGGACGTAGGAGCCGTCGGCGCGGCCTGCCTGGTGCTCGAGCATACGCTGGCCCCGCGGGCACAGCGGCTTCTGCTGGAAGGCTGAGCCTGGCCCGAGCTGCGGTGTCAGTGGGCAGCACTAACCTGAAATTGCATATCGGTTAAAGGCTGGGGCCAGCTGGAGGTTATTGGGGGCTGCAGCCGCTCGAAGATTGGAGCGTCATGCACCGCCCTGCCAAAATAGATCCTGCCAAAAAAGGCCCCGCCAAAGTGGGTGCTGCCAAATTAGTGGTCGCGCTGTTGTCAGCGGCCGCCCTGCTGGCAACGGCGGCGTGTTCCGCGCAACAGCCGGCCGCCGAAAACCGGACCCTGAAAATCGTCTACCAAAAAACCGATTCGTTTTCCGCCCTCGACACCTTGTTCAAGGACGCCAAGAAGGACTTCGAAGCCGCCAACCAGGGGACCACCGTTGAGCTGCAGCCCATCGAGGCCAATGACGACGACTACGGCACCAAGCTTGCGCTGGCCCTGAGGTCGGCAGAGACCGCCCCGGACGTCTTTTACGAGGACACGTTCAAAGTGAGGTCCGACGTCGACGCCGGATACCTCCTGAAACTGGACAGCTACCTCGAGAAGTGGGACGACTGGAAGACATTCAACGAAGCCGCCAAAGCTGCCGGCACCGGAGACGACGGCGGCATCTACGCCGTGCCCCTCGGAACCGACACCCGGGCCATCTGGTACAACAAGAAGGTCCTGCAGAAGGCCGGCATTGCCGTTCCATGGCAGCCCCGGTCTTGGGACGACATCCTCGATGCTGCACGCAAAATGAAAGCTGCGGACCCGGAACTCGTCCCGTTCAACATGTACGCCGGCAAAGCAACCGGTGAAGGCACTGTGATGCAGAGCTTCTACGAGCTGCTCTACGGTACGGACGCCGAACTGTACGACCAGCAGGAGAAGAAATGGGTGGTCGGTTCGCAGGGATTCACGGATTCGCTGGCGTTCCTGAAAACCCTCTACGACGAGAAACTGGCTGTCGCGCCGGCGGAGGCGCTTGATGCCAACGTCTGGAAGAAGGTCTTCGGCGAATGGCTGCCGCAGGGCAAGATGGGGGCCACGGTGGAAGGGTCCTACACGCCGTCGTTCTGGCAAAAGGGCGGCAGCTACGAGTGGGCCGGCTACACGGAGGACATGGGCGTTGCCAGGTTCCCCACGCAGCGGGGCCAGGAACCGGGCGGCGTCAGCATGTCCGGCGGCTGGACCCTGGCCGTCGGGGCGGACTCCAAGAATCCGGACCTGGCGTTCAAGTTCCTCACCGAGGCCATGAACAAGAAGAACTCGTTGTCGTTTACCGTGGCCAGTTCCCAGATCGCTGTCCGCACGGACGTGGCCTCCGAACCCGACTACCTGGCGGCCAACCCGTTCGTGAAGGACGTGTCAGAGCTGGTCTCCGTCACCCACTACCGGCCCGCCACCGCCGACTATCCGCGGATCTCGGCCGCGGTGCAGGTAGCGACCGAAGCCGTGATCACCGGCACCCTCTCGCCGCAGGAGGCGGCCGAGCAGTACGACAAGACAGTCAGGGACCAGGTGGGTGAAGCCAAGGTCCTGCAGAAGTAGCGCATGCCTGCACGAAAATCCGTCCGGCGGCAGCTCCGGCTGCTGCCGGTTGTGCCGTCCGTCCTGCTGATCCTCCTTTTCCTGGCGGCGCCCGTCCTGTGGTCCTTCCACGCGTCCTTCACCAACGCGGCCCTGACCGGGCGCAACGCCAGGAATCCGGCCTGGACCGGCCTCGAGAATTACACGCGCCTGCTCAGCGACGCCGCGTTCCCCGCCTCGGTGGTCCTGACGATGGTTTTCGTCGTAGCGTCCGCGATTGTGGGCCAGAACCTGCTGGGACTCCTCATTGCCGGACTGATGGCGCGCGCCCGGAAAACTGTGTCCGCCGTGGTGGGAACAGCCGTGGTGGCGGCCTGGGTGCTTCCCGAGATTGTTGCGGCCTTCGCCGCCTACGCCTATTTCAGCAGGGACGGGACCCTGAACCAGCTGCTGGGCGGTGCGGGCCTGGCCGGTGCCGACTGGCTGTATGCCTTCCCCATGGTGGCCGTGGTGCTGGCCAACATCTGGCGGGGCACCGCGTTCTCCATGCTGGTGTACCGGGCGGCCCTTGCCGACGTGCCGCGTGACATCTCGGAGGCCGCCCTTATGGACGGGGCGGCGGGCTGGCAGCGCCTGCTGTTCATCACGCTGCCGCTGATCAGGTCGAGCATCGCCACCAACCTGATGCTCGTCACGCTGCAGACCCTGGCCGTCTTCACCCTGATCTGGGTGATGACGGCCGGCGGACCGTCCAACGCCAGCACCACCCTGCCGGTCCTCGCCTACCAGGAAGCGTTCAAGTTCGGCGACATCGGCTACGGCACAGCCATCGCCTCGGTGCTCATTGTCCTCGGCCTGGTGTTCGGGATCGCCTACGTCCGGCTGCTCAAGGGGGACAGGAGATGACGACGGCGGAACGGGCCGCCCGGCGGGCAACGCCCGGGGGCGTGACCTCGCCGGGGCGGCGCTCCGCCCGCACCCCGGCAGACGCTGCCCTGCTGCTGATCGGTGCCTGCTTCGTGTTGCCGTTGCTGTGGCTGGTTTTCGCCTCGCTGGACACCAAGGCCGGGTACCAGACACAGCTGCCGGCCAGTGCCTCGCTCACCAACTTCGCGGCCGTGCTCACTCCGGAGCTTCTGATCAGGCCCCTCTGGAACAGCCTGCTGCTCTCCGGCGGGACGGCAACGGTTACCCTGGTGGCGGCTGTGCTGGCGGCGTACCCGCTTTCCCGATTCGAGTCCAGGTTCAACCGGCCGTTCCTGTATTCAATCCTGTGCGGCACCTGCCTGCCGGTGACGGCCATCATGGTGCCGGTCTATGGCCTGTTCGTCCAGCTGCGGCTGCTGGATTCCATGCCGGCCACGGTTTTCTTCATGGCGGCAACCGCCCTGCCCATGGCCATCTGGATGACCAAGAATTTCATGGATACGGTGCCTGTTTCGCTGGAGGAAGCCGCCTGGGTGGACGGCGCGTCCGGGCTCACGGCGCTGCGCACAGTGGTGCTGCCGCTCATGCGCCAGGGCCTGGGGGTGGTGTTCATCTTCGTTTTCATCCAGACCTGGGGCAACTTCTTTGTGCCCTTCGTGCTGCTGCTGTCCCCGTCCAAGCAACCCGCGTCCGTTTCGATCTTCAGCTTCTTCGGACAGCACGGCGCCATCGCCTACGGCCAACTGGCCGCATTTTCCATCCTCTATTCGGTACCCGTCCTGGTCCTCTACGTACTGGTGGCGCGCGGGGCCAGCGGATCGTTTGCGCTGTCCGGGGCGATGAAGGGCTGAGCCTCCCCGTCAGTCGATGTCTTCGATGACAGTTCCGAACGGAATCGTGTCGTCAAGGTGCGCCTGGTGGCCGTGGGGCAGGTTGAGGACCCGGACACCGTGCGACTTTTCCGCTGCGGATTGCATGAGGATCGGCCGGACGGTGTTGATGAAACTCTCGCTCTTGCCGGCGAGATACTCCTGGTAACTGGCTGGAAGCTGAATCATCCCATCAGGATAGTACCGCCGGGCCCGCATGGGGAGGGCTCCCCATTGTGGAAACTGCCGGCCACGGCTTGGATAGTATGGCCGGTGGCGGACGCTTGCGACCGCCGGCAACCTGGCAGCAGCAGCGGCAGGTCATGAACAGCAACCAGGGGGACTCTTCAGTGCTTCAGACTACGGCCGCCGTCCGGATCGAAGCGGCGGAACTGGCCCGGGCACAACAGGTCATGGCCAACATCTCGCGCAGCTTCGACGCGAAGGTCGTGGGGCAGGCCAGGCTCCGTGAATCACTGCTGGTGGGGCTCATGACGGGCGGCCACATCCTGCTGGAAAGCGTCCCCGGGCTGGCGAAGACCACCGCAGCGCAGACCGTGGCGGACGCCGTCAGCGCAGAGTTCCGCAGGATCCAGTGCACGCCGGACCTGTTGCCCAGCGACATCGTCGGCACGCAGATCTACGACGCGGCCAAGGGGACATTCGTCACCCAACTGGGTCCGGTCCACGCCAACATCGTGCTGCTGGATGAGATCAACCGCTCCAGCGCCAAAACGCAGAGCGCCATGCTCGAAGCGATGCAGGAGCGGCAGACGTCCATCGGGGGAGTGGTGCACCGCCTGCCGACGCCGTTCCTGGTGCTGGCCACCCAGAACCCCATCGAGCAGGAGGGAACGTACCTCCTGCCCGAGGCCCAGATGGACCGCTTTATGCTCAAAGACGTCCTGGACTACCCCACACCGGCCGAAGAGGCCGAAATCATCCGCAGGATCGATTCCGGCGTCTTCACCGACGAACAGCGCCCTGCCGCCGCCGCGTCGCTTGACGCGGTCTCGGAAGTGCAGGAACTGGTCAAGCGCGTCTACATCGACCCGGCGATTGTCAGGTACATCGTGGGGCTGGTGTTCGTCACCCGCAACGCCGCCCAGTACATCGACGCCCGCCTGGCTGGTTTCATCGAATTCGGTGCCAGCCCCCGCGCCAGTATTGCCTTCAGCCAGGCCGCCCGCGCAGTCGCCCTCCTGAACGGCCGCGACCACGTGATCCCCGAGGACGTGAAGTCACTGGCCCACCGCGTGCTCCGGCACAGGATCATCCTTGGTTTCGAGGCGGTGGCGGAGCAGGTTCCCGTCGAGATCGTCATCGATGCCATCGTGGCGTCCGTCCAGACCCCCTGAGCGCGCCCCTATGTCCAGCCTCCTGACCCGGGTGAAATCGAAGATGTCGATCTTCGCCCACCGCAAGGCCCGAGGAATGCTCGACGGCGAATACGGTTCCGTCTTCAAAGGCCGCAGCCTGGACTTTGACGACCTCCGGGCCTACATCCCCGGAGACGAAGTCCGCGACATCGACTGGAAAGCGTCCGCCCGGCACGGCTCCCCGCTCATCAAGCGTTATGTTGCCGTGCGGCGGCAGACCTTGCTGCTGATCACGGATACCGGCCGCAACATGGCTGCCTCCGCGCTCGGCGGCGAGGAGAAGAAGGACATTGCCGTAATGGCCCTGGGCGTGGTGGGCTACCTTGCCCAGCGCCACGGCGACGTCGTGGGCCTGGTCTGCGGTGACGCTGAGGGCTCCCGGTCCTTGCCCGCAAAGGCCGGCGAAGCCCACCTTGAAAGGCTACTGCGCGCCGTCGACGGCGACACGGGGCTGACGTCGCCCCGCAGCAGCATCGGCGAACAGCTGTCCTATGTGGCACGCAACTACGGGCAGCGCATGCTGCTCTTTGTTGTGGCCGACGAAATGGTTCCCGATGCCGCCATGGAGCGGCTGCTTCGCCGGCTCCGGGCCCAACACGAGGTCCTTTGGCTGACGGTGCGGGACGCGCAGCTGGCCGCAGCCGGCCCGGGCAGGTTACAGGCCGGCGGGATACAGGCGGCCGCCACCCAACCCGCCGACCGCTACGACGTGGCGGACTCCCGCCTCCTCCCCGGCCGGCTGGCGGCATCGGAGGCTGTCATCCGTGCGTACACGGCGGCGCAGGAACAGCGCGATGCAGCCCGGGAGGCCGTGCTGCGCCGGCTGGGCATTGCCCACGTCCACGCGGGCAGCAGCCACGATGTGATGCCAGCCGTGTTCACCTTGCTGGAACGGCACCGCCGTGGAAAATGATTCCGGTTTCTATGCCCCGCTGACGTACAGCGCGTGGTTGACGTGGGCCGGCCTGGGCCTGCTGTTCATCGTGGCCGCCTGGCTTGCCTTCGTCTTCCTGAGCACCCGGCAACGGACGGGTACGGTGCCCGCTGCACCCTCCGGGCCGCCGTCGGAACCGTCCGGCCTCAAGCGCGACTACCTGCGCCGCATCGATGCCGTGGCCGTCGACGCGGCGGCCGGCCGGGTGTCGGCGCGCGACTCCCACCAGGAGCTGAGCCTGCTGATCAGGAGCTTTGTCCGCGACATTGCCGGGATCGACGCTCCGCGGATGACCCTGGCGGAACTCCACCGGCAGGGCATTCCGGCGGCCGCGTTGGCCATCAGCAGCCTCTATCCGGCGGAATTCGGCCCTGAGCCCCGGGATACTGAACCCCGCGACTCTGTCGCGGCCGCGGCGGAAACGGCCCGGGAGGTTGTCCGGACATGGAACTGATTTTCTGGTGGATGATTCCGGCGGCACTCCTGATGGCCGTGGGAACGTACTGGGTGGCCCGGAAGCGGGACCGGAGCAACGGTTCCCTCCGGCGGCCTGTGGCCCACAGCCACCGGCTCACCGAACTGCCGGAGTACCAGGCCGCTTTGAGGCGTCACCGCCGCTGGCTCACTGTTGCCGCGGTCGCCGGGGGAGTGCTGATGGCAGCGGCAGTGGTTTCGGCGGCACGGCCGGCCGAGCGAAGCACGGTCAGCCCCGAGCAGCGTAACCGCGACATCATCCTCTGCCTGGACGCGTCGGGATCCATGAGCAGCGCCGACGCGGCAGTGGTGGAAGTCTTCGCCCGGCTGGCACAGGGATTCGACGGCGAACGGCTGGGCCTGACCGTCTTCGACAGCAGCGCGGTGCAGGTGTTCCCACTGACTGATGACTATGACTTCGTGCAGGAACAGCTTCAGGTTGCCAAGGAAGCGTTCGACGGGGCACCCGGAAGCGCCGGTTTCCTGGACGGCACCTGGAACGGCGCCGGGTCCTCGCTGATCGGTGACGGGCTGGCTTCGTGCGTGCAGGGCTTCCCGGCGGCCGATGAGGGTGGGCAGGCCGGAGCCGGCGGCACACAGGAACGGTCGCGATCCGTCATCTTGGCCACCGACAACTTCGTCTCGGGTGATCCCATCTTCACCCTCGAGGAAGCGGCGGCGCTGGCCAAGAAGAAGGACGTCCGCATGTACGCCCTCAACCCCGGAGACTTCGACTATGGGACGGACCCGGCCCAGCCCGGCGCCCAACTGCGCACGGCAGCGGAAGGGACGGGCGGGGCGTACTATCCGCTGGACAGCCCGGAAGCGGTCCAGGACATCATCCGCAAGGTCCAGGCGACGGAGGCCACCGCGTTCAAGGGCGCCCCGCAGGCCGCCGTGGCGGACCGCGCCGAGATCCCGCTGGGAATCGCCTTGGTGTCCGGCCTGGTGCTGGCTGGCGCGTCCTGGAGGCTGAGGCCATGACCTTTCAGCCGATCTGGCCCTGGTGGGTCATGGTTCCGGTGATTCTCGCCGCCGTCGTTGTCCTGGCATGGACGGCCGTCCGAAGCCGGCCCGACCGCGCGGGACTCCGCGGCGCGTTGCTGCCGGCGGGACTCGTGGTTCTGCTTTTGTTGGCGGCCCTCCGGCCTGGTGTACCCGGCGGGAGCGTCCGGGCTGCCGCAACCGACTTGAATGTCTTTTTTTTCGTGGACACCACCAGCAGCATCGCAGCCGAGGACTACGGAAACGGCCGCCCCAGGCTCGACGGCGTCCGGAAGGACATCATGGCCATAGCCGGTGAGCTCGCCGGAGCCAGGTTCTCCATGATCACGTTCGACTCCCAGGCCGTGGTCCGGATGCCGCTGACCACGGACGCCTCCGCCCTCGACACCCTGACCGGTGTCCTGGAGCCCCAGGTCACCGTGTATTCCACGGGCAGCAGCGTGACGGTTGCCCGGACTCTGCTTAACGAACGGCTGAAGGCAGCACGGGACAGCCACCCTGAGCGGGCCCGGATTGTGTACTACCTTGGCGATGGCGAGCAGACCAGCGGCAAGGCACCGGAGCCGATGCGCGTGGATGCCTCGCTGGTGAACGGCGGCGCGGTACTCGGTTACGGTACCGCGCAGGGCGGCCGGATGAAGGAGAAGACCAACTATTCATCCGCCGCGGGCACCGACTACATCCAGGACCGCAGCGGCGGAAGCGCCGGGGACGCCGTGTCCCGAATCGACGAGGACATGCTGAGGGGGATCGCAGCGCAGCTCGGTGTGCCGTACGTGCACCGCGCGGCAGGGGATGCAGTGGCCCCGATGATGCAGGCGGCCAAGCCCGGGGCACTGAAGGAAGCGTCGGAGTCCCTCGAGGGCCGGGTGGAACTCTACTGGGCGCCGGCGCTGGCCGCGTTCGTCCTTGCCCTGTGGGAGAGCCTTAGGGTTCTTCGCCAGCTGAGGCAGCTCAAGCCGGCGGAAAAGGGGGCCCGCGCATGAACAGCGATCAGTTCCCGCCAACTCCGTCGCAAGAGGGAAAGCCGAACCAGGGAAAGCCAGTTCAGGGAAGACACTTGCGGCGCCGCCTGCTGCTTGTATCCGTTGTGCCCGTGCTGCTTGCACTGGCGCTCGCCGTCAAGCTGCTGAGCGTCGGCCACCTGGGCGGCCAGGCTGCGGGGGCATTCGGCAGCGGCGACCAGGCTACCGTCGCGTCCGCGGCCTCCGGGCTGGGAATCGCGAATTTCGTGGAACGGCACAAGGCGCCCTTTGCCGCCGGCGATGCCCTGGTGCTGAGCGGGGACTATGCCGGCGCCCGCACCTTTTTCGAGGCATCCCTGGCCGACGCCACGCCGGCCGACGAGTGCAAGGTGCGCGTCAACCTGGTCCTGAGCATCGAACGGCTGGCCGACCAGACTGCGGAGCCCGGCAACGCCGGCACTGAAGCCGCGAAACTTTATGACGATGGCCTGGCCGTGGTCAAGGCAGCCCCGCCCGGGTGCTTTAGCCCGGAAGGAAGCCAGGGCAACGCCAACGGAGCTGACGGGGAAGGCGACCGCCTGCGGGAAGCCGAAGAGCGGCTGCAGGCCAAAGCGGACAAGCTCGGAAGCCCGGCGGCGGAACCCGGGGACGGTGCGGATGAGCAGCCGCAACCCGACTCCGAGCCGCAGCAGAGCCAGCTCGACAAGCTCGGGGAGTCCGCCAAGTCCGCGCAGCGGGAGCGGAACGACGGCAGGCAAAGGGACGAATACCTGAACGGCGCCGACTCCGAAACCGGGGCCGAGAAGCCCTGGTAGCGGGGAACGCGGCGGGCCCGGAACCGTGGGCAGTCCGCCGATGGATTCCGGGCGCTGGTCGATTCGGTGCTTTTGGGCGAACAATGTTCTGTGCCGTGACGCAACAGGGCGTAAAGGTGCGTCTTAATTCGGCGGCCAGCTTGAACGCTCCGGAGGCGGGCCCTAGAGTCATATACAAGTTACCGACGTAACGTGTCAGCGATCCTCCGCATTGGATGTGCCGCCCAGCGGCCGCCAGGAGGGTGTGGGTGCCCCCATGTGGGCCTGACATTTGCTCACGGAGAACTTCTTGTCAGGCGTAACAGTCGCGGCTGCGCCCTGCCGAAGTTCACTCCGTGTTCCCCAAACTCAAATTCATTGACGGTTCGGCAGTTCCGAGGTCCCATGGACTGAGGCGCAGCTGCCGCCAATGGCTCAAAGCCAAGGACGCAAATGTCTCCACCTAGCCTTATTGACACACACCCGAATCTCTCCGACACTGCTCCGGTGGCGCTCTCCTATGAGCTGTTCCCGCCGCGTTCCCCGGCTGCCGCCGAATCGCTCTGGACCACCATCCGCGAGCTGGAATCCACGGACCCGGACTACGTGTCCGTGACCTACGGCGCCAGCGGTTCCAACCGGGACACCGCCGTCGAACTCATCAACCGGCTCCTGCTGGAGACGACGCTCCGCCCGCTGGCACACCTGACCTGCGTGGGCAACACGCCCCAGGAGCTGTCCGAAATCATCGGTGAACTGCTCGACGTCGGCGTCCGCGGCATCCTGGCGCTTCGCGGTGACCAGCCCAAGGACGGCGGGACCCCCGTCGTCGGCTCCCTGCGCTACGCCCAGGACCTCATCGAACTGATCCGCCGCGTGGAGCAGCGCCGTTCGGCCCTGCTGTGTGCCGGCAAGGTGGCGGTCGGCGTGGCCGCGTACCCCACCCGGCATCCGGAGTCGCCCACGGAGGCCCACGACGTCGAAGTGCTGCTGGCAAAGCAGCGCTCCGGTGCCGACTTTGCCATCACGCAGGTGTTCTTCCACACCGAGCAGTTCGCCGACCTCATCACGAGGGCACGCCGGGCGGGAGTCACGATTCCCATCATCCCGGGCGTTATGCCACTGACCAGCGTGCGCCGGCTGACCCGCCTGGGTGAGCTCACCGGCGTCGAACCCGCTCCGGAACTGATGGCACGGCTGGCCGCCGCGGACAGCGACGCCGAACGCCGGCTGATCGGCGTCCGCGCCACGGTGGATCTGGCCAATGCCGCCCTGGACGCCGGAGCACCGGGAATCCACCTCTACACCTTCAACGAACATGCGTGCGCGCTGGAGGTCCTGGACAAGCTGGCGCTGCCGCGGCCCGCCCGTCCGGCGAGCAGGCTCAGTGCCATTGCCCGCCGCCACCAGGAAATGGCGAGCTGAGGTTCGGCCCCGCCCGAAAGCACTGCCCGATCCCCTTAGCACCAAGCAGGTAGCACCTGCAGCACCGAACACCCCCGATTTTCACCAACACATCCAAGGAATTTCACATGACTGAGCAGAACACCCCGGCCGTGGCCACTCCGTTCCCGTCCGCCTCGATCCTGGGCTACCCGCGCATCGGCCGCCGCCGCGAACTGAAGAAGGCCATCGAAGCCTACTGGGCCGGCAAGATCGACGCCGCCGCGCTTGACGCCGCCGCCAAGGAAATCCAGCTGGGCACCGCCAAGCGCCTGCAGGGCCTGGGCCTCACCGAAGCCGCAGCCGTACCCGGCACCTTCTCCTTCTACGACCAGGTGCTCGACGCCGCCGCCCACCTCGGCGCCGTGCCGGCCCGTTTCGGCAACCTTCTCAACGCTGAGGGACAGCTGGACATCGACGGCTACTTCACCCTGGCCCGCGGCAACAAGGACCAGCAGCCGCTGGAAATGACCAAGTGGTTCGACACCAACTACCACTACCTGGTGCCGGAAATCGGCCCGGAAACCCACTTCGCGCTGGCCTCCAACCGCATCGTTGAAGAATTCGAATACGCCCTCGCCAACGGTGTGGAGACCCGCCCGTACATCGTCGGCCCGGTCACCTTCCTGCTCCTGAGCAAGGCTTCCGACGACGCCCCGGCCGGCTTCAGCCCGCTGTCCCGCCTCGAGGACGTCCTACCGGTCTACACCGCGCTGCTGGAAAAGCTCGCCGCCGCCGGCGCCAGCTGGGTCCAGCTGGACGAGCCCGCCCTGGTGGTTGACCAGGACACCTCTGCCGAAGAGATCCAGGCCGCGGTGGCCCGCTCCTACGAGGTCCTGTCCTCGGCAGCGCAGCGCCCGCAGCTGTTCGTTTCCACCCCGTACGGTGCACTGAACGGCCAGCTCGGCACCCTTGCCGCCACCAACATCGACGCCCTGCACATCGACGTCTTCAAGGGCGCCGTCCCCTCCGCAGCAGCACTCGCCGCGCTGGGCAGCAAGACCCTGGTTGCCGGCGTCGTGGACGGCCACAACATCTGGCGCAACGACCTGCAGGCCTCGGCGGACAAGATCGCCGAACTGAAGAAGTCCGTGGCCAAGCTGGCTATCAGCACGTCCACCTCCACCCAGCACGTCCCGCATGACGTCGAGGAAGAGGCGCAGCTGTCCGAGCAGCTCCGCAGCTGGCTGGCCTTCGCCGACCAGAAGGCCGTTGAGGTTGTGACCCTTGCCGGCCTGCTGACCGACGCTGCCGCCGTGCAGCCGGCCATCGACGAGGCCACCCGCATCATCGCCAACCGCGCCGCCGCCGAGGGCGTCCAGCGCGCCGACGTGCGTGCCCGCACCGCGGCCCTGACCCCGGCCGACTTCAACCGCTCCGATTACTCGGTCCGTGAAGCCGCCCAGGAAGAGGCCCTGCACCTGCCGCCGCTGCCCACCACCACCATCGGCTCCTTCCCGCAGACCTCCGAAATCCGTTCGGCCCGTGCCCGCAACAACAAGGGCGACCTCACCAACGAGCAGTACGAGCAGCTCATGAAGGACGAGATCAAGCGCGTTGTGGAGCTGCAGGAAGAGCTCGGCTACGACGTCCTGGTGCACGGCGAGCCCGAGCGCAACGACATGGTCCAGTACTTCGCCGAGAACCTGGAAGGCTTCGACGTCACGGTCCACGGCTGGGTCCAGTCCTACGGCTCACGCTGCACCCGCCCGTCCATCCTCTGGGGCGACGTCACCCGCAGCGCCCCCATCACGGTGGCCTGGGCCGAATACGCCCAGTCGCTGACCAGCAAGCCGATGAAGGGCATGCTCACCGGTCCGGTCACCATCCTGGCCTGGTCCTTCGTCCGCGACGACCAGCCGCTGGGTGAGACCGCCAACCAGGTGGGCCTGGCTCTCCGCGACGAAATCGCCGACCTCGAAGCCGCCGGCATCAAGGTCATCCAGGTGGACGAGCCCGCCCTGCGCGAACTCCTTCCCCTGCGCAAGGCCGACCAGGCCTCCTACCTGGACTGGTCCGTGAACTCGTTCCGCCTGGCCACCGCCGGTGCTGCCGACGCCACCCAGATCCACACCCACCTGTGCTACTCCGAGTTCGGCGCCATCATCGACGCCATCGACGGACTGGATGCGGACGTCACCTCCATCGAGGCCGCACGTTCACGCATGGAGGTTGTCCACGACCTCGAGTCCCACGGCTTCGGCCGCGGCGTTGGCCCGGGCGTCTACGACATCCACTCGCCGCGCGTCCCGGGTGAGCAGGAAGTCACCGAGCTGCTCAGCACCGCTGTGAAGCACGTTCCGTCCCGCCAGCTCTGGGTCAACCCGGACTGCGGCCTGAAGACCCGCGGCTACGCCGAGACCGAAGAGTCCCTGCGTAACCTCGTCGCGGCCACCAAGACGGTCCGCGCCGAACTGCTCGAAGCAGCCAAGTAACAGCACCGCACAAAAGTACGACGGCGGCCAGTCACCTCAGGTGACCGGCCGCCGTCGGGCTTTAACAATCGATTGCTTTACGACTCCCAAACGATTTCGTCGTCCACCACGCCGTCCTCGTCGGCGGAAGCCACCAGCACCTCATCGGTGAAGTGCTCGCCCAGCGTGAAGTCCAGGACGAAGTAGCGTTCGGGCTGGCCGGGGTAGATGCCCACATGGCCCAGCTTCAGGGCCTTCAGGAACACGGCATTCGTCAGCTGGCTCCTGTCCTCCACGCCGAACACCTTCTTGAGGTGCTCGTCCTTGATGGCATTGCAATGGAAGTGGCGGTACTCCTGGGGGCTGGTGCCCTCCTGGTCCAGCTCCTCGGCAATCATGTCCCGCACCTGGTCCACGAGCTCGGGCAGATACCGCAACCTGTAGTCCACCTTGTGCATGGCCGCCTCGTCGAAGTGGTCATGCGCGTTGATGTTCAGGTCCAGTTCAACCGGCCGACCCGACAATTCATGTTTGGCGGCGATGTTATGGTCCCGGCCGTGGTTGAGCTCGATCTCTCCAAAGTGGCGGCTGAGTACCTTGTTCATATCTTCAACATAGTCCTCTCGGGCAGTCCATTCCAGCATCGGGGATTTTTTATCTGGGACGGGACCGGGCGGGGTCCCCGCGCAGGTACATTGATCGGATGCACACTGCTGCCGCCGCCGTCGCCCGATCCCGCGAGCTTTTCGACAGCGGGGCGACCCGTCCGCTGGCCTGGCGCCTCGAACAGCTGGGCAATCTGCGCAGGATGCTGACTGAGCGCGGTGGCGATTTTGCCGGCGCTCTGCTCAGCGACCTGGGCAAGCACCGGAGCGAATCGCAGCTGACCGAAATTGGATTCGTCACCGCCGAGGCGGCCCACCTGGAACGGCACCTGGCGGCGTGGCTGCGGCCCCGCCGGGTCGACGTGCCGCTCGCCGTGCGGCCGGCCAGGGCCTGGACCGAGCTGACTCCGCTCGGGGTGGTGCTGGTGATCGGACCCTGGAACTACCCGGTGCAGCTGACCCTCGCACCGGTCGCCGGAGCCCTTGCCGCCGGCAACACCGTGGTCCTGAAGCCGAGCGAGCATGCCCCGGCCACGTCGGCCGCCCTGGCCCGCTGGGTGCCCGAGTACCTGGGCGGCGCCGCCGAGGTGGTGGCCGGCAGCATCCCTGAAACCACGGCCCTGCTGGCGGAACGTTTCGACCACATTTTCTTCACGGGAGGGAAAAACGCCGCCCGCGTGGTCATGCGGGCTGCGGCCAAACACCTGACGCCGGTGACCTTGGAACTGGGAGGCCGGTGCCCGGCCTACGTCGACGGCACTGCTGACCTGGCGACCACGGCCAGGCGCATCGCCTGGGGCCGGTTCGTGAACGCAGGGCAGACGTGTGTGGCGCCCGACTATGTGCTGGGCGCCCCCGAGGTGCTGGACGCCCTCGAGCCGCAGCTGGTCCGGGCCATCACCTCAATGTTCGGAACGGACCCGTCGGCCAGCGTCTCCTATGGCCGGATCATCGACGACCGGCACTTCGTACGGCTCGCGGAGCTGGCTGACGGAAGCACGGTGGTCCACGGCGGCCAGCGGGACCGGGGCAGCCGGTACTTTGCGCCGACCATCCTGCGGCCCGAACCCGGCGATGCTGTCCTGGACGAGGAAATCTTCGGCCCGCTGCTGCCGTTGGTCCCCGTCACCGGAAGGGACGAGGCCATACGCATGATCAACGCCGGTCCCAAGCCGCTCGCCGTGTACGTCTTCAGTCCCGATGACAAGGTCCGGGGGTCCTTCGCGGAGAATACGTCCTCCGGTGCCCTTGCTTACGGGGCGCCGGCGGCGCACGCCGCGGTCCCGGGGCTCCCGTTCGGCGGGGTCGGCGCCAGCGGCATGGGCGCCTACCACGGAGAACATTCCGTGCGGACGTTCTCGCACGAGCGGGCCAGCCTGGACAAGCCTATGTGGCCGGACACCATCGGGCTGGCCTATCCGCCGTACGGCAAGGCAAAGGACCGGCTGGTTACCGCCCTGCTCTCCTATGCAGGGCGGGTGCCGTTCCGTTCCCGCTAGTTTTTACGGGGTGGTTCCCAAGCTGTGCAGCGTATCGGCCAGGAGCTCGACGAAGAGCTGGACCCTGGCCGTCTGCTTGTCATTGATCAGCAGGGCAAAGACGTTCCTGGCCAGCCTGATCTCCGGAACGTCAAGCACCACCACTCCGGCGGGCCGGTGCCGCAGGGCAAGTTCAGGGACGAGGGCGGCGCCAAGCCCCGCGGCGGTCATTTCGAGGCTCGCATGGAAGTCATCGCTGTAGGCGACGACCCGGGGGTGCAGGTTGCAGCTGGCGAACAGCCGTTCAATCACCGTCGCGTCGCTAGTGCCCGGGTGGTGGACAATCCACGGCATGTCGGACAGATGGTCCGCCGCCACCTTGGCGTCGGTGCGGAAACCCCAGGCCGCGGGAAGCACCACACGGAAGTCGTCGTCGCCGATCCACTGCCGGTTCACCGTATGCGGCCACGCCAGGCCGGACTGGCCCACCTGGTAGACCAGGGCTACATCGAGTTCGCCGCCGGTGCGCAGCCCCTGGATGGTCTGCGCGGGCTCGGCCACGGAAACCCGGAGGTCGATGCCGAGCTTCTTCCATGCCGGGTTCCGCAGGATCAGCGGCAGGACGTAGGTGGCGAGGCTGGGGAAGATGCCCAGCCTGAGTTCCTGGCTGGTGGCGTCGTGGGTCCTGGCGGCAGCCGCCATGAGGGCCTCGATGTCCGTCAGGACCTTGGCGGCATGCCGGGTCATCACCAGGGCGGCTTCTGTGGGGTGAATGCTTCTGGCCGAGCGCTGGAAGAGATCCACGCCGGTGTCCCGCTCCAGGGCGGACATCTGCTGGGAGACGGCGGAGGCCGTGTAGCCGAGCCGGTTGGCTGCCGCCGCGAATGAACCCAGCCGGGTGACCTCCACCAGCGTCCGCAAATGAACAGGGTTAATCAATGGTTGCCCTTCGCCTTCGGAAATCCCGCTTCATTGTGGCATATCGCCCCGCGGCCCCGGAATGTCGGCGTCCGTGGGCTGCATCCATGGCGGAGAAACGCGCCAAGGCGGCCGGCTGGAATTAAGACTCATCCGGGCACCTCTCGGTTACGAATTCCCCATAAGACGATCCATCAGGATGATTCAGGCCAAGCCAACAGGAGCAGATCAGTGTCGCAAGCAGCAACGATTCCGGACGGCCGGCGGATAGCCGTGATTGGCAGCGGCGTGGCAGGACTGACCGCAGCCTATGTCCTGAACCAGCGGGACGACGTGACCCTTTTCGAGGCGGAGTCCCGGCTGGGCGGACATGCCCATACCCACGAGGTGATGCAGGCGGACGGCCCTGCCCTGGGCGTAGACACCGGCTTCATCGTGCACAACGAACGCACGTACCCCACGCTGCTGCGGCTCTTCGCGGAGCTGGGCGTTGAGACGCAGGACTCCGAGATGAGCATGTCCGTCCGCTGCGACGGGTGCGGGCTTGAATACGCCGGGGCCCGAAAAGGGCGCGGCATCATCCCCAGGCCCTCCACCCTGCTGCGCGGACGGTACCTGCTGATGCTGCTGGAGGTGACGCGGTTCCACCGCCGTGCCCGCGCCCTGCTGGCCGGGGAACAGCCAGCCACCGCGGATGCCGGCCAGGACGGCATGACTTTGGCAGACTTCCTGGCCCGGGAGAAGTTCAGCCGCTACTTCGTTTCGCACTTCATGACCCCCGTGGTCAGCGCCGTGTGGTCGTGCGATCCTGCCACCGCACTGGCCTACCCGGCACGCTATCTATTCACCTTCCTGGCCCACCACGGCCTCCTGGGTGTCGCGGGCTCGCCGCAATGGCGGACCGTGACCGGCGGATCCCGTGCGTACGTGGACAAGGTGGCCGCCACCCTGCCGGACGTCCGGCTCGCCAGCCCGGTCACCTCCGTGCGCCGCCATGCGGAGGGGATCGAACTCACCACCCCGCAGGGCAGGGAAAGCTTCGACGCCGTCGTGATCGCCACCCATCCCGGGCAGGCGCTGCGCATGCTCACCGACGCCTCGCCGGCGGAGAAGGACGCCTTGGGCAACATGCCCTACTCGGTCAACCAGACAGTCTTCCACCGCGACGAGGCCGTCCTGCCGTCCAGCGGCAATGCCAAGGCCTCCTGGAACTACCGGCTGCCGTCCTGCGACGCGCGGCCGGACAAGGTCCTGGTCAGCTACGACATGACGCGCCTGCAGCGGCTCGCACCTGCCGACGGGGGCCGCTACATCGTGAGCCTGGGGGAGTCCGAACTCATCTCCGACGACACGGTCCTGGACAGGATGGTCTACGAACATCCGCAGTACACGCCGGACTCCCTGCGTGCCCAGCAGCAGATCCTGGCATTGGGGGACGGGCGCCTGGCCTTCGCCGGCGCTTACCACGGCTGGGGTTTCCATGAGGACGGCGCACTCTCCGGCGTTAGAGCTGCCGCCCGGCTTGGCCGGAATTGGAAGCCGAGAAACATGGAACAGCAACCCGTCCCTTCCAATCCCGCGTTGTCCGATTCAGGCCTGTCCGATCCCGGCTTGCCCCATTCCTCCCTGCAGGGCGCAGCCGCGGAGGGAGCCTGATGAGTACCCAGGCAGCCATCTACCGCACGTCCATCGCCCATGTGCGCCGCACACCGCTGCACAACGCGTTCACGTACCGCAGCTATAGCTGGTACGTCGACGTCGACCGGCTCCCGTCCGTGCCCTGGCCGCTCAGGCCACTCGTGGATTTCCGCGTCGCGGACCACCTGGGAGACCCGGACGGCTCGCTCCGCGGCAACGTGGAACGGTTCCTCCGGACCCGGGGGATAGAGCCCGACGGCGGCAGGATCACCATGCTGGCCAGCGCCAGGGTGTTCGGCCACGTCTTCAACCCGCTCAGCCTGTTCTGGTGCCATGGCGCCGCCGGGGACCTGCGCTGCGTCGTCGCCGAAGTGCACAACACTTACGGTGAGCGGCACTGCTACCTGCTCGAAACAGACGCCGCCGGCCGGGCCAGCGTTCCCAAGGCTTTTTACGTTTCTCCGTTCAACGACGTCGAAGGCCAGTACCGGATGAAACTGCCGGTACCGGGGGAGCGCCTCGCAGTATCCATCGTGCTGGAGCGCGAAGGACACCAGCCTTTTGTGGCCACCGTTGACGGCGAACGCCATGAGGCCTCCCTCCCGAACATCCTCGCCGCCGCGCTCGCCGTTCCCCTGGCGCCGCTGCGCGTAGCCGCGCAGATCCGGTGGCAGGGCATCAAGCTCTGGGCGCGCCGGCTGCCCCTCATCAGACGACCACACCACCCCTCACAGGAGGCAGTTCAGTGACAATGACCGAAACGACCGGATCCGCCGCGGGACAGCCTGCGAACCAGGGTTCCACCCCGGCCCGGACCGGCCTCGCCCCCGACAGCGCAGCTCCTTACACCGTTCCGCAGCCGCCCGCAGTGATCGACGCCGACGTGTGGCCGAGCATCGCCACGGTTCCCACGAGCCTCAAGGCGCTGGTGGCCGGCCGGGGCGCCGATGCCATCTTCAAGGCCGCAGTACGGAGGCTTCCCCTCGAAGTCCGCTACCCGGACGGGACAGTCCTTGGCAGGGCAGCGGTGCCAGGCCAGAGCCATCCGGTGATGACCATGAACCGTCCGGAAGCCTTTGCTGCCCGGCTCGGCGACGGCGGGCTGATCGGCCTGGGGGAGTCCTACATGGCAGGAGACTGGGACGCCGATGACCTCACTGCGGTAATGGAAGTCTTCGCCGCCCGCGTCGGGACGCTCGTGCCTGAGCCGCTGCAGAAACTGCGGGCACTTTACCTCCCGCGCCAGCCGCGCAGGGAACGCAACACAGAGCAGAACACCCGCTCGAACATCTCGCGGCACTATGACCTCTCCAACGAGCTGTTTGCCTCGTTCCTGGACAGCACCATGACGTACTCCAGCGCACTCTTTCCGGAGAGCGGCGACGCCCTGCGGACCGTTGCCTGGGACGGTTTCGCCGCCGCCCAGCAGGCGAAGATCGACCGGCTGCTGGACAAAGCCGGCGTCGGGCAGGGGACACGGGTCCTGGAAATCGGCACCGGCTGGGGCGAACTCGCCCTCCGGGCGGCAGCACGCGGAGCCACCGTCTACTCCGTCACGCTGTCCAGCGAACAGCAGGAGCTGGCCCGCCAGCGCGTGGCGGAGGCCGGCTACGCGGACGCCGTCTCCATCGAGCTCAAGGACTACCGGGCGGTGGAAGGCGAGTACGACGCCGTCGTGTCGGTCGAAATGATCGAGGCCGTGGGCTACGAGTACTGGGCCACGTACTTCCAGACGATCGAGCGCGTCCTTGCTCCGGGCGGCAAGGTGGCCATCCAGGCCATCACCATCGCCCACGACCGCCTGATCGCCACCCGGACCAGCTACACGTGGGTGCACAAGTACATCTTCCCCGGCGGCGTCATCCCGTCCGTCCGGGCCATCGAAGAAATCACCGAGAAGCAGACCGGGCTCCGGGTCCGCGAACGCCTGGCCATGGGCGACCACTACGCACAGACCCTGCGCCTCTGGGAGGAGCGGTTCATGTCCCGCGCCGACGAGGTGGCGGCCACGGGGTTCGACGCGATTTTCCAGCGGATGTGGCTTTTCTACCTTTGCTACTCCAGGGCCGGCTTCGAGACGGGCTACCTTGACGTCCAGCAGATTGTCCTGGACCACGCAGCATCCAAGCGCGCAGCCGGCGGTCCCGGCTCCAATCCGCGCTCGTAGTTCCGTTCATCACATCGGGGGTCCTGACGAAGCATTCAGGACCCCTTTTGTGTGCCCCGCGACACGCGCCCGGCGCCGCCGCGACACGCCGTCCACCACGCGACACGCAGGGGATTAAATGTGGCTAAGTACTCCACAGGGTGTGGATTTCGTCCTTGAAAACAGCAGAAACACGGACATTTTTCACCCCATGGCCTGTGGATTAACGGTGCATTAAATGACATACTTGTAATACATCATCTTGGGGTTCGTCCGGGGCGCTTGCACTACATGTAGTATCGACATACAGATTGACCGGGGCATCTGCGTCAGACATAAACATGCATATAGGCTGCCTGGGCAGCCGCCGGCGAGACCAGTATTCGGACATGGATTCCAGTTCGGGCAGGGCTCGCGGATTACGAAGAGCAATGACTTCAACAAAGGGGACAGGGACCATGACTGTAACGGTTTACACAAAGCCGGCCTGTGTTCAGTGCAACGCGACCTACCGTGCGCTGGACAAGAAGGGCATCACCTACCAGAGCGTCGACATCTCGCAGGACGCGGATGCACTCGAGCGCCTGAAGGCCCTGGGCTACATGCAGGCTCCCGTTGTGGTTACCGAGCAGGACCACTGGTCCGGATTCCGTCCGGACAAGATCGAGGAACTGGCACTGGCTGCCGCATCCTCCGTCGCGTAGGGGCAAATTTCCCACCAACAACACAGGCGAGGTGACTCCCGTGGCAGCACTGGCATTGGCCGATGCTCCCCTTGGGGCTCAGGCCGTCAACACGACCCAAAGCCAACTCATCTATTTTTCCTCGGCATCCGAGAACACCCGGCGCTTCGTTGAGAAGCTTGGCCGGGATGTGGCCCGGATTCCCCTGTATCAGCGTGAAGCTGAGCTCGTCGCCACCGAACCCTTCGTCCTGGTGGTTCCCACCTACGGGGGGACCGGCGGCGAAGGCTCAGTGCCGAAACAGGTGATCCGGTTCCTCAACAACCCGCAGAACAGAAAACTGATCCGCGGGGTGATCGGCGCAGGAAACACAAATTTTGGGGACAACTTCTGCATGGCCGGCGACATCATCGCCTTCAAATGCCAGATACCGCACCTCTACCGCTTCGAACTCATGGGGACGCCTGACGACGTCCGCCTGGTAAATCAAGGATTGGACAAGTTTTGGACACTACTGTCGCAGACACAGAAGTAACCATGCCTGAGGGTCAGGGCTCCCGCGCGGGAGCCGCCGTCGAGAAGACCGCAGAGAAGCCCGCGCTGCCTGCCGCCTACAAAGGCCTGGGCTACCACGAGCTGAATGCCATGCTGAACCTGTACGGACCGAACGGCGAGATCCAGTTCGAGGCGGACCGCGAGGCTGCCCACCAGTACTTCCTGCAGCACGTCAACAACAACACCGTGTTCTTCCACGACCTGGAAGAGAAGCTCGACTACCTCGTGAAGAACCAGTACTACGAGCGCGAGACCCTCGACCAGTACACGATGAACTTCATCCGCGAGCTCTACAAGCGCGCATACAAGAAGAAGTTCCGTTTCGAGACCTTCCTCGGCGCCTTCAAGTTCTACACGTCCTACACGCTGAAGACATTCGACGGCAATCGCTTCCTGGAGCGCTACGAGGACCGCGTCTGCATGGTGGCCCTGCACCTGGCCCGCGGCGACGAGCAGCTCGCCCTGCAGATGGTGGACGAGATCATCGAGGGCCGCTTCCAGCCGGCCACGCCCACGTTCCTCAACGCCGGCAAGCGCCAGCGCGGCGAACTGGTTTCCTGCTTCCTGCTGCGCATCGAAGACAACATGGAGTCGATCGGCCGCTCCATCAACTCCGCCCTGCAGCTGTCCAAGCGCGGCGGCGGCGTGGCCTTCGCGCTGACCAACATCCGCGAAGTCGGCGCCCCGATCAAGCAGATCGAAAACCAGTCCTCCGGGGTCATCCCCGTGATGAAGCTCCTCGAGGACAGCTTCTCCTACGCCAACCAGCTCGGTGCCCGCCAGGGTGCCGGAGCCGTGTACCTGCACGCCCACCACCCGGACATCTACCGGTTCCTGGACACCAAGCGGGAAAACGCGGACGAGAAGATCCGTATCAAGACCCTCTCGCTCGGCGTCGTGATCCCGGACATCACATTCGAGCTGGCCAAGCGCGACGAGGACATGTATCTGTTCTCCCCGTACGACGTCGAACGCGTCTACGGCATGCCGTTCTCCGACGTCTCGGTCACCGAGAAGTACTACGAGATGGTGGACGATTCCCGGATCAAGAAGACCAAGATCAAGGCCCGCGAGTTCTTCCAGACCCTCGCCGAGATCCAGTTCGAATCCGGCTACCCGTACATCATGTTCGAGGACACCGTGAACCGGGAAAACCCGATCGACGGCAAGATCATCATGTCCAACCTGTGCTCCGAGATCCTTCAGGTCTCCCAGCCCACCACGTACCACGATGACCTGTCCTACGACCAGACCGGCAAGGACATCTCCTGCAACCTGGGTTCGCTGAACATCGCGAAGACCATGGATTCGCCGGACTTCGGCCTGACCATCGAGACGGCCATCCGGTCCCTCTCCGCTGTGTCCGACATGTCCAACATCACCTCAGTGCCTTCCATCGCCCGCGGCAACGACCAGAGCCACGCCATCGGGCTGGGCCAGATGAACCTGCACGGGTACCTGGCTCGCGAGCGGGTCCACTACGGTTCCGAAGAGGGCCTGGACTTCACCAACATCTACTTCTACTCGGTGGTGTACCACGCGATCCGCGCCTCCAACCTGCTGTCCATCCAGACCGGGCAGACCTTCGGCGGCTTCGAGAAGTCCAAGTACGCCTCCGGCGAGTTCTTCGACAAGTACACGGAGCAGGAGTGGGTGCCGCAGACCGAGAAGGTCGCGGAGCTGTTCAAGAACATCCACATCCCCACGCAGGATGACTGGCGCGAGCTGAAGGCTTCCGTCATGGAGCACGGCATCTACAACCAGAACCTGCAGGCCGTCCCGCCGACGGGCTCGATCAGCTACATCAACAACTCCACCTCCTCGATCCACCCGGTGGCGTCCAAGATCGAGATCCGCAAGGAAGGCAAGCTGGGCCGCGTGTACTACCCGGCGCCGTACCTGACGAACGACAACCTGGAGTACTACCAGGACGCGTACGAGCTGGGCTACGAGAAGGTCATCGACACCTACGCCGCCGCCACGCAGCACGTGGACCAGGGCCTGTCCCTGACGCTGTTCTTCAAGGACACCGCCACCACGCGCGACATCAACAAGGCCCAGATCTACGCCTGGAAAAAGGGCATCAAGACCATCTACTACATCCGTCTCCGCCAGCTCGCGCTGGAAGGGACAGAGGTGGACAACTGCGTCAGCTGCATGCTGTAGCAACCGCCACCGGTTGAGTACGACGGCGGGCGCCCGCCCGCCGTCGTACGCTTAAGTTAACGAAGAACCCAACTTTTTAGGGGATGACATGACCGAAAAGGTCAAGCTGCTTAGCCACGTCGAGGCGATCAACTGGAACCGCATCCAGGATGAGAAGGATGTGGATGTCTGGAACCGCCTGGTCAACAACTTCTGGCTTCCGGAGAAGATCCCGCTGTCCAACGACGTGCAGTCGTGGGCCACGCTGACCCCGGACGAGCAGCAGCTCACCATGCGTGTGTTCACCGGGCTGACCCTGCTGGACACCATCCAGGGCACTGTCGGCGCCGTCTCGTTGATCCCGGATGCGATCACTCCGCATGAAGAAGCCGTGTACACGAACATCGCCTTCATGGAGTCCGTGCACGCCAAGAGCTATTCCTCCATCTTCTCCACGCTGGCCTCCACTAAGGAGATCGACGAGGCGTTCCGCTGGTCCACTGAGAACGCGAACCTTCAGAAGAAGGCCCAGATCGTCATGGACTACTACCAGGGCGACGATCCCCTGAAGCGCAAGGTGGCCTCGACGCTGCTGGAGAGCTTCCTGTTCTACTCGGGCTTCTACCTGCCCATGTACTGGTCCTCACGGGCCAAGCTGACGAACACGGCCGACCTGATCCGCCTGATCATCCGCGACGAGGCCGTGCACGGCTACTACATCGGCTACAAGTTCCAGAAGGGCCTGGAGAAGGTTTCCGAGGAGCGCCGCCAAGAGATCAAGGACTACACCTTCGAACTGCTCTTCGAGCTGTACGAGAACGAGGTCCAGTACACGCACGATCTCTACGACTCCGTCGGCCTGGCCGAGGACGTCAAGAAGTTCCTGCACTACAACGCCAACAAGGCGCTCATGAACCTGGGCTACGAGGCCATGTTCCCGGCTTCCGTCACCGACGTGAACCCGGCCATCCTGTCGGCCCTGTCCCCGAACGCGGACGAGAACCACGACTTCTTCTCGGGCTCCGGTTCGAGCTATGTGATTGGCAAGGCTGTTAATACTGAGGATGATGACTGGGACTTCTAGTCCTTCTTCTTCATCCGGCCAGGACCCCTATGCGTGCGCATGGGGGTCCTGTGTGTGAGATAACAAAATAGATGGCATTTTGACCAACTAGGTGGCACCGCGACAAACGACTTGGCGCGGTGCCACCTTTTTGCCCCGTTCTGGAGGCTACACATCGGCAGTACTCGCGCGCTGAAGACGTCAGGGCTGGACTAGTCCTGTACGGCTCGGCCGGCGATGGCGAGGGAGATGTGTCGGGGGAGGCGCTGGGCCATTCCGGCAAGCATGCGATTTCCCCAGCCGGAGACGACGCTTACGGGTGTAGTGCGGCGGTCGAGGGCGCGAAGGGCAGTGTCGATGACCTGGCTGGCGCTCTGCAGCCGGCCGACCGCTGCGGCCTGGCTCCCGAGTACATCGAAGAACTCGGTGCGGGTAGCCCCCGGGCAGAGTGCGAGCACACGAAGGCCCGATTCCTTTGTCTCGTGTGCCAGCGCTTCCGTGAAGCTCAGGACAAAGGCCTTGGTTGCTCCGTAAACCGCCATTCCAGGCACCGGCTGAAATGCGGCGGTGCTGGCCACGTTGATGAGTGCGCCCTTTCCTGTGGAGAGCATCTCCGGGAGGAATGCCCGCGTGGTGTCGACGAGGGAAGCCACGTTGAGGGAGATCTCAGAGGCGATGATTGCGGGGTCTTCCTCCACCAACGGGCCGCGCGTGCCGAAGCCCGCGTTGTTGATCAGGGTGTCGATGCGGATACCGCGGCTGGTGAGCTCGTCGTGGACCTCCGTTCCGGCTCCCGGGCGGCTCAGGTCCTTCGATAGCGTTGTTACGGAAATGCCGTGGGCGTGGCGCAGCTCCCGGGCAAGATCCTCAAGCCTGTCGGTCCGCCGTGCAACCAGGACAAGGTTGGCCCCGCGCGCCGCAAACCGCGTGGCGAACTCGGAACCGAGCCCGGAGCTTGCTCCAGTGATGAGTGCCGTCGTTCCGGTGAAGGTCATGGTCATGTCGAATCCGATCTATGTTGCGGCTGCTTATGTAGCCAATGCCAACATAGTAGGCAGTGGCACCATTGTTGTCAATGACTACATCCTGGTTATACTGAAGCATGATCGACCAGCCCTACCATCACGGCAACCTCCGCGAGGCGTTGCTCGCACGTGCAACGGAAATCATCGAGGAAGCAGGCGTCGAGGGACTTTCCCTGCGGCAACTCGCACGTGACCTGGGCGTTAGCCACGCGGCGCCCGGAAAGCACTTCCGTGACAAACAGGCGCTTATCGATGCCCTAGCCCTTGACGGCTTCCGTGAAATGAACGTCCGGATAAAGGGGGCGTCCGAAGCTGACGGAGACCACCGTTCACGCTTTGTCCGGATCGCAAGAGCCTACGTGGACTTCGCAGTCACCCACCCGGTCCAGTTGGTCGTGATGCACTCCACCAAGCACCACCGGGATGCCAGCGAAGAACTGCGCAACATCGGCGAAGCCGGCATGCGGATCGCCAGAGGACTCATCGCAGAAGCCCAGGAAGCCGGGGAGCTGGCTTCAGGCGACGCCGAGAGGCTCGCGCTCGTATGCTTCGTGAGCCTCCATGGTGCCGCACTTCTGGCGGCGGGCGACCTCCTCGATGGAGCATCCGTGGACGACCTGACCCTTGCGACAACCGACCTGTTGTGGGCGGGAATGGTCGCAGGCATGCCCGCGCCCCACGGTAGCTTGCCCGATCGCGCCTGAGATGCCATCGCCACGCGCCTCCAGGAGTCTCTCTTGACAGGCCAACGACCACGGGACTCCTATCGAGTACGTACATGAAATAAGAGAGGGGGTGGTGGCTATGCCTGCCATCCAAACTACCCCGGGGAACCAGACCCGTCTCCGGGCGGGAGCCGCTGTCATGACGCTTGCCGGGCTGGTCTTCGTTGCGTACGCCGTAGTCTTCCTGGGACTCAACTTTACGGGCGCCTTCCTCGAGCTGGGCGTCGGCCTCGACCAAGTGGACAAGGGGATGGCGGAGGTCGAGGCGTTCAGCCCGCAGCTGCATCACTACATCAGCCATCTGCACATTGCGCTCAGCGGCTTCATCGCTGCGACTGGACTGGCCATCGCATGCCAGTCCTGGTACGGAGTGCGGCGAGGAGAACGGTGGGCCTTCGCCACAGCCGTTGTGGTCCCGACCGTCGGACTCGCAGTGGCCCTCCTACAGCGGAATGCGAAGCCATGTGATGAAAAACGACTGAGATTCCGAACTGTGCCGCTGATGTGCGGAATGGAATCTCACATCTACCGAAGGTTCTTCGGAGCAAGTTGAACAGTCGCCACAAGCTCTATCTCGAAACCATCGGAGTTGGTCAGGTATGCCGCATAGTGGTCCGGACCACCCGCATGCGGGTACTTGTCGGCAAACAACTGGCTCCAACCGTGCTGTGAACTCTCCCGCGCCAGAGCGTCCACACGCTGCCGGTTTCCGGCCTTGAACGCCAGGTGATTCAGTCCGGCCGAGGTGCGCTGGTGCTCGCGGCTACTCAGGTCCGGGGATTCCTCCACGACGATGTAAAGACCGCCCCGTCGCCAACTGATTCCATTTGTCCAGATTTGATAGGTTTCATATCCCAAGCTGGAGAGAATCCAGCCCCATTCATCCTTGGCCCTCTTGAAGTCGGGCACCCACAGTTCGATATGGTGCATGGCACCTTCGGAATCATCGTCCACGTCGCGAGTCTCTCACACACCTCGTGGCTATGTGGCCGTGTCGCCCGATGACCGCGTCGCCTGCCTTATCTGGGCGGGTCGCGCAGCACTGCCGATTACGTCATGTCGTCGAGTGCTCCCGCACACGCGTGAGCCATTCGGCAACAAGGGCTTGGACGAGGCCGGGTTGCTCGTGCATCAGAGCGTGGCCGGCGCGATCAAGTACGCCAAATGTGGCGCGGGGGTAGTGCTCGATCAACGCCCCAGGGCCTGTGTATCCTGCCGTGGCATCCTGTCGCCCTGCAAGGACCATCACTGGATGAGGATAGGCTTTCGAAGCTTCCGGCCGATCCCGTAGCTCCCAGTGCGAAAAGATTCGCATCAGGCCCGACTCGTCAGCGAGCGAGTCTGCGGGAGCCACATGTTCCTGGAACCGGCGCAGCGTTTCAGCCGTCTGCACAACGAAGTAGCTGCGGTACGTAGCCTCGAGATCCGGGTCCAAATCGCCGGTCAGGTCGTCCGACGAAACAAGGACCTCGTGCGTGGGTACGTCATGTGTATGCGCGCCAACCGGGCAGATTAGCGCCAGCCCGACGGCCTGATCAGGTCTCAGATTGGCAATTGCCCGGGCTAGGTAGCCACCGTAAGAGTGGCCAATGACAAGAAACGGTTCATCACCAATGACGCTGTCGATAAGGCCAAGCAGGAGATCAAGTACGTCATCGTTGCCCGTGATCGTCTCGGGCGCCGGGGTGCGGCCCATCCCGGGCAGGTCCGGATACAGGCGCCGAAAGCCTGGAACGTTGGAGAATATCGGTTCAAGAGCGCCGGCGATCTCGCGGTGATCCACGCCAGCCCCGTGCAGAGCGAGAACGGGCGTACCGCTGCCGTGCTCGGCGTAATGCACAGGCACGTCGCTGACCGTGACTTCCATCCAGACAGTGTAGTGCGCATCCGACTGCGGAGATGCGGCACCCGAGCGCCTATCTTCCCTCCGGCCGGGAGTAGGACGAGCCCGAGGGGGTCCGTTCCAATAGTCCGAAGTCGATCATGTAGCGGCGCAGCATCACGACGTCATCGGTATAGCTGAGGAGCCGTTCATTAATCCGTTTTTCCGTCAGACGTTCGCCCGGCTCGATGGCTTCGCTGACAATCCACGCCAGGAGCTCCCGCCGTTCCGCCATGTTGGCCGGATACCTCTCGATCCTGCCCAGGCGCATGAAGCGAGCAAATCCGGTCTGCGCCTGTCGCCGAGGTTGTTGCGTGAGGAGGTCCCGGAAGATCGCCTCAGGCGCCGCCAGTTCGCTGGCAGCATTCCGTTCGACGAGCCCGGACTCAAGCAGGGTGGCGATGGCACGTTTTCGCCTTTGGTCATTCAGCCCGGATATCTCCTCGGGGAGCCGGGCGCCGAGCACTATCTGGGCGTATGCGGTCCGCGTGTCGTGGTTGGCGAGGGTCGCGATCACCCGCCGCCAGTGCGGTCCGCTCATCCTCGTCCCTCCAGCCACAGCCTCTCCTCACTCTGCGTCTGAGCTGGTCACCGTCTACGTGGTCAACAGTCAAAATCGTAGTCCTGCAGGGGTGTAACGGAAACCGCAAGCAATGTTGCAGACACCGCTTGCAACATTGCGTCGTCGGACCCTTCGGTCGCCTCATCACCCCGCAGAACTGGCATGAGTCCCATCCGGTAAGTACCGTCGTCGTAACACCAGATTGGTATTCGGGCAGGCGCGGTCGGATCCAGTGTCCCGGAGTCCGTGTTCACTACCTGTCGGGGAATCAACGAGCGCAACGGCGCACTTATGCCGTGCGTCTGGTTCTGTGAGGATGATGGCGCGGAGCTGTTCCGGGCAGCGGTGGAGCAGTCGAGTAGTAGCTGTGACCGGTAGGCGTGGTCAGTTCAATTGAATGTCGGGGCCCTGGCCGCGGCCTTGCGTTCCAGCCTGCGATTTCTTTCGTTTGATTGCATGCCTCGCAGAGTCCGGCGCCGTTTCCGGCTCTCGTGGCGCCCCCGTTGTGCCACGGCACAACGTGATCGTAGTGGCGGATCGGGGCGTCACAGTACGGAGTGCGGCAGGTGGTGTCCCGGGCTTGGATAAACCGGCGCAGTGCTGCCGGGAAGAGTCTTGCTCGGGAGTCCATGGCGATCAGATCGCCTGTTCCGGGAGAGGTATATAGCCTGCGGAGCCAGATGTTGGGGGCATCCCCGCTGGCGTCTGCGGACCGGCCAGCGCCACTGTCCTTGGGGGAGCGGGGTTGTCCGGAACTGACAATCTCCCGGGCCCACCCAGCCGGTACGACACCGTAACCCCCAAACCGTGCTGGTTCACTATCGCCCTGAAATAGCGTCCGGTCGGTCATGATGAGCTGGATCTCAACCCCCGAAATGCCGCCGGGCGTGCCGGCGGTCCGTTCGACCAAGGCGTCAGCCATGATCTGACCGCGGGAGCGTGTGTCCCCGCCCGAGCGCAGGGTGTCGGCGTGACGGCTCAGCGCGGCGTGTACAGCCACACCATTTGCAACCGGGAGCAAGGCAGTCAGGTACGTCATGGTGTCCGGTGCCGGGCGCAGACTGACGTGCCGCTCGGCGGCAGCATGGCTGGCCCGTTCGGTGACCGAACGAGGGTCCCTGCGATAGGCGGCCGCCCGGGCCGCAGAGACCACTGCCCGGTCTCCGGCGCCGGCGAACGTCCCGGCATCGGCGCAGAGCTCTTCGTCAACCGCGCACCGGTCCGCGGCATTCAGGCATGCCGATTCCTTCACCAGCAGAGTTGCGCGCCATTCGTTCAACAGACCGACATCCAGCGCAGCCAGGGTGTGCGGCATCTCCGTCACCAGAGCCTTGGCAAGACCGAGGAGTCGGCTGCCGCGGGCGGGGGACTCACACCGTGCCAGCGCAATTTGGGCTGCGATGCCTTGGCCCAGCTCCGAAGTGGGTGTCCCCTTCTCAACCTGAGCGCGGCGCTCGACGCCATCAAATGCCACGGCAGCCCGTGCCTGCAGGCCTGCCGCAGCGGACTTTAGCTCCTCCAGTCCGCGCAGCTGATCGATCAGCCCGGCGCTATTGGTACTGAGCCGGACTGCGCCCAGCGCGACGATCAGGTCCTCTATTGAGGCGCCGTGAGGTGCAACGCCGTGTGGCGACCCGGCTCCAGTCGGCCGGAAATCCTGAATACCGTCCATAGCCAAAGTCTGCCAGCGACCTCTGACAATAAACGTGTTCCGCTTACGGCTGACCCCCGAGTCCGTTGCCGGCTCACGGTGTCAGCGGGCCACGCAGGACGCGAAGGGCAAGGGAAACGTCACCACCAATGACGGCCGTATCTTCGAGGTTTGACCGGCCCCAGAGGCCCAGATACATTTCGGGCAGTTGCGCGGTGATGGATGCCGCAGCGGGTCCCGGACCCACCGTCCAGCTGCCGGCCCCGGGCACGTGGAATGACACGGCCTTCTCCGGCTGCTGCATCCGCTCGAGCCGCAGCTGCCGCGGGGTGAACATGGCCAGGACCTCGTCGACGCCGTCGAGCATGAAGTCCGCTCCAAGGTCCGGCACCTCCCGGCCGGAAGCCTGGCTGGCATCGATGAGGTGGATGGTGTGTTCGTGCGCCTGACGGCGAAGCCAGAAACCGGCCGTGCGCGGCGGCGGTCCGAAGTTCCAGCACGGTGCCTCCGGGTCAAGTGCCGCCATAGTCTCGAGGAACGGTCCCGTGCCATCGAGAAACCACGCGGAGGCACCCAAGGCCGGGGGCGCCGGCTCCTCGACATATTTGCCGCCCAGAACCACGGCGGCCGCCCAGCGTTCGATTGAGCCGAGATGCCCGAACAGCTGATCGAGTGACCATCCAGGGCACGCCGGCACGGAACGCGACAGCACGTCGTCGGACTGGCGGGCGAGCGAGCTTAGTGTTTCAAGTGAGCTGGCCAGCTCGGCAAGATAGCGTTCGGACGACATGGGATGAGCCTAACTCGCGGCTTCGCTCCCAGCCCTGATGAGATTACGAACGGGAACGGGCTGCCTCTGAGTCGCGGTCAATCCTCACGTCAAAGTCCAGGCCGATGCCATTGCCTGACAGGCGGCGGAGGAGGTATGCGCGGAGCGCATCGTTGGTGGCAGTGTGCGCGCTGTGGATGGCTTCCCCGCTGAGGAGGGCAAACGAGTCGCCGACATGGAAGACCGTCAGGAAGCAGTCCTCGAGTTGGTCCGTCCGCAGGTTGCGGACGATTTCCCGGAAGCTGCCCTCCGAGCCGCTCCTGGGCATGGTTGTCACCGAAAAGGTCACTGTGCTTGGCATTCTCGCTGGTCCTCTGTAGCCTCCAGCCGGGGACCTCCCCCCGGCCTCTATGACAGGCTAGCCGCTGCGTTCTGCAGGCAGAACCCTTACTGGACAGTAAGTTGAGGAATTCATGAATTCGGCAACTGGCGTATTGCAGGGGCCCGGCAATCCGGAGCTGCGGATCGCTAGGCCGTGCGCGATTCGACGAATTCCCTCAGCTCCAACGGGTCCAGCAGGAGCCCGTGGCTGGTTGCCCAATGGACGTTGAGGCCTCCAACCTCGTCGTGAATGGAGACGCGGGCAAGGTTTACTCCCGGCGTGGACCAGGCGTAGGCATCGCGCACCGCATCGTAGAGAGCGCGCTGCTTCCACCGGGACGAGCCCTTATCGCTAAACACTCCCGGCGCGTCGGAGCCGCCAAACATGGCGTCCGACGACGGGCTGGCCCACCTGCCGCCGGACTTCCCGTCCTTCAGGCACATTCCTTCCATGCTCCCGCTGTAGTTGCGGTACTGCTGCGCCCAGGGGAGTTCCGATGACCACGGAGTTTGAAGGGTCATCGGCCGGTAGCGGTTGAAGTGCAGGGCCTCGTCGAACTCGACGAACAACCCGTCCGAACACGCAAAGTCCCACACCCCGGCCGTGAACTCGGCGTCGTCCCTGACACCGCCCAGTGCGCGGTAGACGTCGACGATGGAGGCCCGCACTTCGTCGGAAAGCTGCTTCGTGGTCGCCGCCACCACGCCGTGCTCGCGTGGTGTGTCCAGAACGTCGTACCCGGCTGCCGCTAACGAGGCCTTGAATGCGCTGGCCCGCTTCCCGTGCTTTCCCATGGTCGAATCCTAGCGAGCCGGGTCGGGGAACCATCAGGCCCGCACATCCGCATCCTGTATTCGCCAAAGGCAGATGTTGCTATCGTCGGTAGTGGATTGCCGGCCTGCGGTATCGCTGGCAAGCCCTCTTCCGGCTACAGGACGAAGGTTCATCATGAAGCGCACACGTCTTTCCGCTATCGGCCTCATTGCAGCGGCAGCACTCGCCCTGGCCGGCTGCGGCTCCGGCTCCACCGCTCCGACCGGTTCGGCCCCGGCGGGAGGCGCGGACACGTCGCTGAGCGACGTCAAGAGCGCAGGCGAGCTCAAGGTCGGCACGGAAGGCACCTACAAGCCCTTCTCGTTCCATGCCGACGGAAGCGGCGACTTGACCGGCTACGACGTCGAGATCATCACGGCCGTCGCCGGGAAGCTCGGCGTCAAAGCGTCCTTCCAGGAAACGCAGTTCGACGCCATCTTCGCCGGCCTTGAGGCCAAACGGTTCGACGTCGTCGCCAACCAGGTCTCGATCACCGACGAACGCAAGGCGAAATACGAATTCTCGGAGCCGTACACAGTGAGCACCGGCGTCATCGTCACCAAGGCTGATGACAGCAGCGTCAGCTCCTTCGACAGCCTCAAGGGCAAGACCACCGCGCAATCCCTGACGAGCAACTGGTACAAGCTGGCGCAGGAAAGCGGCGCTAATGTGGAGGCAGTGGAGGGATGGGCGCAGGCCGTGACGCTGCTGAAGCAAGGGCGCGTTGACGCCACCATCAACGACAAACTGACCTACCTCGACTATCAAAAGACCGCAAAAGATGACGAAATCAAAATCGCCGCCGAGACCACCGACAAGTCGCTCAGTGCGTTCGCGTTCCGCAAGGGATCAACGAGCCTGACGGAGGCCGTGAACACCGCCCTCGGCGAGCTGCAGACCGACGGCACGCTTGCCAAGATTTCGCAGAAGTACTTCGACGCTGACGTTTCGAAATAGCGGTATGGAGACCGACGGAGAACGCAGCGTCAGAGCGTGAATATCAATTGGGACCTCGTATGGAGCTCGCTTGGCCCCATCCTGATGGGTGCCGTCACGGGCACGATTCCGCTGGCCCTGGCGTCGTTCGGACTCGGACTGCTGCTGGCCCTCCTCATCGCCCTCATGCGGCTGAGCCGGAACCCCGTGTTCGCTGCCATTGCGCGGATCTACATCTCGGTCATCCGCGGCACACCACTCCTGGTCCAGTTGTTCGTCATCTTCTACGGTCTGCCTTCAATCGGAGTCACCATCAGCCCCTGGCCCAGCGCCATCATCGCCTTCTCCCTGAACGTGGGCGGTTACGCAGCGGAGGTGATCCGGGCGGCCATTCTTTCCGTTCCCAAGGGGCAGTGGGAGGCCGGGCACACGATCGGCATGTCCCGCCGTCAGTCGCTGGTGCGGATCATCCTGCCGCAGGCCGCCCGGGTCTCGGTCCCGCCCCTTTCCAACACCTTCATCAGCCTGGTCAAGGACACGTCGCTGGCATCCCTGATCCTCGTCACCGAGCTGTTCCGCCAGGCGCAGCAGGTGGCGGCCTTCAGCCAGGAGTTCATGCTGCTGTATCTGGAGGCAGCCGTCATCTACTGGGTCGTCTGCCTGGTCCTTGCCGGCGGCCAATCCGTCCTGGAGAAGAGATTGGACCGCTATGTCGCCCACTGAATCCACGCTCGCTGAATCCACGCCCACCGGCGACCCCGCGCTGCTGGCCGTCAGGGAACTGCGGAAGGCCTTCGGCAGTCACGAAGTGCTCAAATCCGTCGACATCGACGTCCGCCGCGGCGAAGTCGTCGCCCTGATCGGGCCGTCGGGGTCCGGAAAAACGACGGTCCTGCGGTGCCTCAACGGACTGGAAATACCCGACGACGGCGTGGTGGACTTTGTCGGGCAGCTCGCCGTCGACTTTTCCGCACCGGTGTCCAAGAAGCAGCTGGCCTCCTTACGGGACCGCAGTGCCATGGTGTTCCAGCACTACAATCTCTTCCCGCACAAAACGGTCCTGGAGAACATCATCGAAGGGCCCGTGCAGGTGCAGAAGCGCCCCAAAGCCGAGGCCATCGCTGCGGCCAGGGAGCTTCTGGCCCGGGTCGGGCTCGAAGCCAAGGAAAAGAGCTACCCGTTCGAACTCTCCGGCGGGCAGCAGCAGCGCGTGGGCATCGTGCGTGCACTGGCCCTGCGTCCGCAGCTCCTGCTTTTTGACGAGCCCACGTCGGCCCTGGACCCGGAGCTGGTGGGGGACGTCCTGACGGTCATCAAGGAGCTGGCCGATGAAGGCTGGACCATGGTGGTGGTCACCCACGAGCTGGCGTTCGCCCGCCAGGTCGCAGACGAAGTCATCTTCATGGACGGTGGCGTCGTCGTCGAACGCGGGCACCCGGACACGGTCCTGCGTGACCCGCGGGAGGAACGCACGCGGCAGTTCGTGGACCGGCTGCTGAACCCGTTCTAGCGCCGTAACCGGACCCCTTGCCCCGTGATGGACGGGCGGAGGAGGATATTTGGTAACCGGTAGGAGGCGCTCCATGACCCAGCTTGGCAAGTTCGAGAAGTACCTGATCGAGGAATTCTTCGACGACTACCGCGCCGGGGCCATGAGCCAACACACGTTCACGCGCCGGGTGGCGTTCATTACCGGCAGCATGGCCGCCGCCGCGGGCGCCATGGCCCTGGTTGGCTGCACGCCGCAGGAACTTCCACGAAGCACCGACCCGATGCCCACCCCGTCCTCGCCTTCGCCGGGCGGCGGCACCGCTTCCGCCGCCGCCGTGCCCGGCGCCAAGAGCCCGCTCTCCGTTCCCGAGGGTGCGGCCGGCCTGGTGGCCGCAACGGTGCGGTTCCCCTCCGGCGGCACCGACATCAGCGCCTACCTTGCCCGGCCGGAGGGCGACGAAGCGGGACCGGCCGTGCTGGTCTGCCATGAGAACCGCGGGCTGACCCCGCATATCCAGGACGTGGCGCGCCGCTTCGCCAAGGCCGGGTACGCGGCCCTGGCCCTCGACCTGCTGAGCAGGGAGGGCGGAACGGCGAGCCTGGACCGGGACGCCGTCCCCGGAGCGCTGACGAAGGCGGGTGCATCCCGGCACGTGGTTGACTTCTCAGCGGCGTTCGATTACCTCAACGCGCAGCCCTACGTCGATTCCGGGCGGATTGCCATGACAGGCTACTGCTTCGGCGGAGGCATCACATGGCAGGCGGCGACGGAGCTGACCGGGCTGAAGGCGACGTCGGCGTTCTACGGACCCGCCCCCGGCCAGGACAAGCTCTCCGCGATCAGGCCGGCGGTCCTCGGCGTCTACGCCGAACTCGACGACCGGATCACCGGCGCGTTGCCTGCCTTCCGGGACGCCCTGGCGGCCACTGACGTCCGCCATGAGCTCAAGGTGTATCCCGGCGTCGACCATGCATTCCACAATGACACCGGCGAGCGCTACAACGAGGCGCAGGCCACCGCTGCCTGGAACGACACCCTGGCTTGGTTCGGCAAGTATGTCTAACCGTGCGCTCGCAGGCGGAATCAGGATCCGCAACGGCATCTCGCTGAAGCTGCTTCCCTCGGCGCTTGTGTCGTTCTCCGGCTTCGTCCTGTTCGTACTGGAACAACGGATCGCCGGGTATGGTCTTTTGGCGATGGCGCTTGTACTGGCGGCAGTCATCGACAGGGCGTTCCTGCGCGACCTGGCCCTGATCACGGCCGGACTCGTGGCTATCAGCCTTGTTCCGATCACCACGGATATCAGCACCGGGCACATGGTCGTCATGGGCACGGCGATGATCCTTGCCGTGGGAATCCCGTACTTTGTTTCGCGGTTCGCATTCAAGGACCATGCGGTCAGGTTTCCCGTGATGACCGGGCACCCCTGGACGCGGACCGAGAAGTGGTATTTGGCCGCCGTCGTCGTCATGGGCTACGCGCTTCTTCCGGCGTACATGGTCAATACCGGGGTCTACACCAACTGGCCCGCGGTCTCGGACCCGGAAGGGGTCTTCCGCCTCTTCCTGGGCACGAATGTGCTGGGGATCTGGGACGAGCTGTTCTTCATCTGCACCGTCTTTGTGCTCCTGCGCCGGCACCTGCCCCTGGCGCAGGCAAACGTCCTGCAGGCTGTCCTGTTCACGTCGTTCCTGTGGGAACTGGGCTTCCATGCCTGGGCGCCGGCCTTCATCTTTCCGTTCGCCCTGCTCCAGGCACTCATTTTCACGAAGACGAAGTCACTGTCCTACATCGTGGCCGTCCACCTGCTGTTCGACTTCGTCCTGTTCCTTGTCCTGCTTCATGCCCACAACCGCGCCTGGATCGACATCTTCATCTACTGACGACGGCGGGACGGCGCCGGCCAACAGGCCATTCCGCTGCCGCTTGGGCAGGGGGACCCTGTCCAGGTCCTCTGCCGCGACGACGGCGGCCCGGCCGGCGCGGGCAGCGGCCTGTTCGGCCAGGACGCGAACATCGACGTACCGCGACGAAAAATGTGTGAGGACCAGTGTCCCGGCTCCGGCGGTGGACGCCAGCGCCCCTGCCTGCCCGGCGGTGAGGTGCAGGTACTGGGCGGCCAGGGCGGCGTCCTCATTGCTGAACGTTGACTCCGCCACCAGGAGGTCCACCCCGTCGGCGAGCTCCTCGGCGCCGTCGCACTCCGCTGTATCCATGACGAAGGCGAAGCTCTGGCCGGGACGCGGAACGCTCACTTGTTCCAGCCGGACCCCGTCCACGATCCCTTGCTGCTGGAGCCGTGCGATATCCGGCCCGGAGATCCCTGCCTTTGCGACTTGATCCGGCACGATGGTGCGGCCGTCCGGCTCGACCAGCCGATAGCCGAAAGTGTCGATGCGGTGCCGCAGCGGCCGCACCTCCAGGCCCGGTGCCACCGGCCCCGGACCGGCGTGCGGGTGCAGCCGCAGGTCCAGGCCCGGGGAGGCCAGGGACACGAGGGCGCGGACCACCTCCTCGCCCGCGGCTGGGAAATGCAGGTGCACCGGGTGCGGCACTCCGTCGAGGACCATACGCGACAGGACACCCGGAAGCCCGAAGCAGTGGTCCCCGTGAACGTGCGTGAGGCAGATCCGCGTGACCTGGCTGGCCGAGACGCCGGCGTGGATCATCTGCCGCTGGGTGCCTTCACCCGGATCGAAAAGCAGGCCCTCGCCGTCCCACCGCAGCAGGTAGCCGTTGTGGTTGCGGCTCCGCGTGGGAACCTGCGAGGCAGTGCCGAGGACGACCAGTTCACGCATGGGACTGAGTGTCTCACTGTTTGGGAGAATGGTCGGGTGACTGACGCCTGTGACTTCGTGGATGCCTCGCTGCAGCGGGAAAGCTCCTGGCTCCGGGCGGAAGAGGCCCAGGCCCGGCTGGGCGACGGGCTGGAGTACTACGGCGCGTCTGTGGGTGCGGTGCGGGGAACCATCCGCAACATGCTGCGCCGCCACCGTGACCTGGTTCACGATGACATCACGGCCCTCAGCACTGAGCTGTGGTCGGTCCCCGTCTTCGAGCGCCGCCAGGCGGCGGTTGTGCTGCTGCAGTCCCGGGTGTCCCTGCTTAACAACTCCGACCTCACCCGGATTGAGGGTTTTGTACGGGAGGCGCAGTTGGGTGAGCTGGTGGACCCGCTGGCCGCCGACGTCGTCCGTCCGTTGATAGCTGGGCTGGAAGGACAGGCGAGAGAGCGGGCGGATGTTGTGCTGGACCGGTGGGCGCGTGATCCCGACCCTTGGCTGCGTCGCGCAGCCGGGCTGTCACGGGCGGACGGCCCTCAGCCGCCGGCCCGCCGCTCCACCACCGCGTAGGCCTTTTCTTCCAGGAACTCCCAGTCGGTGACCACCATGAACCCGAGGGCGCTGACACGGTCGTTGAGGACCAGCATGTCGAAGCCGCCGTCCCGCGGCTCGGCATCCCACGTCGCAACATGGAGTTCCTTGCCTTCGAGGATCAGGAGCTCCGTGTTGACGTCGAAGTCCTCCTGCAGCTGATCGCTCAGCTGGCAGATGGCCACGCAGTAGTTATTCATCTAGTCCGCCGGACGCCGGCGGTCAGGCCGGGAAGGCTGCCCTGTAGCGGTAGAGGAAGGCAGCAACCTGGTCGCGGTTGACGGGCAGTCCGGGCCGGAAGGTCCTGGTGCCGTCGGCTTCCGCCCAGCCGTTGGTGATTCCCTGGGATGAAAGCCATGCGACCTCCGTGTAGAACGCGTTCTGCTGGGAGATATCGACAAAGGGCGGTGCCGTGGGCGTGTAGGCAGGGCTGCCGGCGAATCGGTACATAAATGCGGCGACCTGGTCGCGGTTAACAGCCACTGTTGGTCGGAAGGTCCGGGTTCCATTGGCTTCCGCCCAGCCGTTGGTGATTCCCTGGGACGCGAGCCACAGGATCTCCTTGTAGAAAGGGGTATCAGGCGTGACATCCACAAACGGGGAGCCCGCCGGTGTATAGGCCGGGCTCCCGGCCATCCGGTAGAAGAACGCCGCCATCATGTCCCTGCTGGCAGCAACACCGGGACGGAACGTGCGGGTGCCGTCGCTTTCGTACCAGCCCCCGGCAATTCCCTGGTTCGCCATCCAGCTGACCTCCGTGTACAGCGCGTAGCCCGGCGGGATGTCGGCGAACGAGATTGACGGCGACGGCGACGGCGAGGGAGAGGGAGACGGCGGTGGCGACTGTACGGGGGACTGGCCCAATGCCTGCGCTACTGTCCGCACCGACGTCGTCCCGGTTGCCGTATGCGAAGCCAGCCACGTGACGAAGGATTCGAACAGTGCAGGAGTGATTGACAGCGTCGGATCCGTGCCCACAGCGATTGCGTGGAAGGTCAGTTGCACCCAGCCGCCGGTGGTCTCTGCATCGGTCACGCGGGCCTGCAGATCCGCCAGGCTCCAGGTGCTGTCAACCTGGTCCGGAGCCTTGGTGACCATGGGATTGCCCGGCGGCAGCGACTCCGCAACGGGGCATGCGGCACAGCTGGCCGGCGAGCGCAGGTCACCCAGGCCACGTGAGCTGGCGAAGCCGCAATCGCGGACTGCAGCCTGGGCGGTCGCATTCTCCGCGGCGAAGGGATACGCGAAGTTTCTGACCGTGAAACCCCACCCCTCAAGCGTCGTCTTGCTGTTGCAGACTTCCGCGCGGGCGGCCGCGGCGCTGAGCGTGGTCAGGTCCGGATGCGTGACGCTGTGGCCGCCGATTTCGTTTCCGTCCGCAGCAAGGGTCTGCAGGTTCCCCCGGGTGAGGAAACCGGATGTGTCAACAAAGGAGGTGGTGATGTAGTAGGTTCCCACCAGCCCGTGGGACTTGAGCACCTGGGAGGCTGCCAGCTGACTGCCGATGCCGTCGTCGAAAGTGAGGCTGACGATTGTTGGGCCGGCCGCCTTCGAAGAGTTGGCTATGCCAACCACGGTGCTCACCGTGAGCAGCAAAACACCTACGATCGCAGTCCACCGCCGACCGTACCGGTCCTTGGCGGAAGTGTCCTCCGGAGGGTCCGCCAAGTGCCGTGCTTGACTGCGGACAGGGTGGGTCATCCAGCGCATGATTCCTCCAAGCGTGTGAGTCCCCCCGCAAGAACATGCACGTAGACTACGCCTCGCGGCGTGAAGGCAAAACACTCCATTTGACAAACGGCGAAACCAAGTATAAGAATGCTCGCTACTCGCATCTGAGCCCCGCGGCGCTCGCCGTGCCGTTACTGAATCCGGGCCACCACTCAGGCCTGGACTAGAAGCCCGGTGGCAAACATCAATGCCAGCCCCAGGATGATTCCGGCGCTGGTGAGCGGCGTGAAGGTCCTTCCTGCGTGGTCCTTCATCATGGGCAGGAGTTTGATGGCCACCTGGGCCACGGCGCCGGCGCCGACGCCCAGCAGGAAAGCCGACAGGGCGGGCTGGTAGACCGTGGCCCCGATCAGGGCTCCTGCAATGGCCGGAACTCCCGCGATCGATGGCCAGCCCTTCGGTGGTGTTGTGGATGGCGAAACCGACGATCAGCGTGGCCCCGAGCGCGAGCGAGCCGACGCTGTAGGCCGATCCAATCGCGAGGCCCTCGCCGAGGTTGTGCTTGACCCGCACGGGGAAGTCCATGAAGCGGAACGGGAGGCCGTTCACCGAATAAAACTCGTTGTCGTCCCCGCCGTCGGTGTTGTAGCCGTTCATGACCATCACCATCTCGTCGTCGGCTTTCGGCCGCCCTTCCTTGGGCTCGATGATGAAGCCGCCGTAGAGACCCTTGGCGATGTGCGGGGCCAGGGGCGACTGGTGGCAGTGGTACAGATGTGTGCCGAACGGGGTGGCGTCGAACTCGTAGGTGAAGCTCTGCCCCGGTGCGATGGACCCGGCTCCGATGCCCGGTGTGCCGTCCATTTCCGCCCGGTGGACGCCGTGGAAATGCATCGTGTGGGGGTGGGCCCCGGCGTTCGTGAAGTTGATGCGTAGCGCGTCGCCCTCTCGCGCCCAGAGCGTGGGGCCGGGAATGCGCCCGTTGTAGCTCCAGCCCGCGAAAGTGACGCTAGGTGCGATCTCAAAGTCCTTGTCCACCGCGACGATGTCCCATTCACGCAGCGTCCTGCCGTCCGGCAGGGTGCTGGTCTTCCCCTGGTCAAAGTCCCGCAGGATGGCCGTGGGGTCGATGCCGGCCCGTTCAGGCAGGACTGATCCCCCGTCGAAACCGGCATGTCCGGCGTGGCTGACGCCGGTGCCAACGGCCGACGGCAGGGCGGAAAAGGCGGAAAAGGCCGGGACGGCGGCGAGGCCGGCTGCCGGACAGCATGGAGCGCCGGCTAGGCAGCGCCCCGAGGTATTTTTCGGCAGACCGATCCCTGTGCATTCCACTCGGCGAACATTATTGTTCATTACGCCTAACAATCGGCTGGCGCTTGCTACCATGGATGGCATGCCGGTCTCCGATTTGTCCTCAGCAGCCCAGGACTACCTGAAGCTGATCTGGTCAGCCACGGAGTGGTCTGCCACACCCGTGACCATCGGCGTTATGGCCGAGCGGCTCGGGGTCAGGCCGTCCACCGTCTCAGATGGCATCAAGAAGCTGGCACGCCAGGGACTGGTTGCTCATGCCCCGTACGGAAGCATCGAGCTGACCGACGCGGGCCGGGAGCACGCCGTCGCCATGGTCCGCCGGCATCGGCTCCTGGAGACGTTCCTGGTGGACGTACTGGGCTACGGCTGGGACGAAGTCCACGATGAGGCCGAAGTCCTGGAACACGCGGTGTCGGACAAACTGATTGGACGCCTGGACCGAAAACTTGGTCATCCCACCCGGGACCCGCACGGTGATCCCATACCCACTCCGGACGGAAAGCCACACCTCCCGGAGGGAACGCAGCTCTCCGCCGCGGCCGCCGGCGGCACAGTGGCCATCACCCGGATCTCAGACGCGGATCCGCAGATGCTGCGCTACTTCACCCAGCTTGGGCTCGCCCCGGATACCAGGCTCACCGTCAGGGAGCACCGCCCCTATGCGGATGTGACCACGATCCGGCTGCATGGACCCGACCGGGACATCGACCTCGGGGCGTCGGCCTCGGATGCCATCTGGGTGGTGGCTGTCTAGACTGGGGCCGCCCGCTGTTCAGGGCGGCGAGATGGACAGCTGTGCTGTGGCCTCGCCTTGCGCGAACTTGATGCGCAGAAGGGCGTCGCGGGTGTCCGCCGGTACCGTAAAGCGGACGTCGCCCGACTTGCTCGCATCGCCCGCCACGAGATCGTTCAGGCCGGAATCGGGCGAATGGTTGATGCCGCCCGCGTTCAGCCTGAACGTTGAGTCCCAGAAGTTCACGTCATACCGGCCGTGGTTGGTGCAACGGACAGTGAACGTCAGCGCCACCTTCCCGGCGACGTCGGGGCGCACCCGCGCACCGAGAATTTCATATTCGACGTCGGCGGACCTGTACTTTCGCTCGGCCGGCAAGGCCACCGTCCACCCCGCACTCTCACCGGCACCGGTCATGGTTCCGCTTGGTTGGGGCTGGACGCCGGGCTGTGAAGCGCCGGCTGCGGGGGAGCTGCCCGCTGTGGCGGCGGGACGGCCGCCGTCGAACACTCCGAGTTGGCCCAGCCCCAGCAGCAGCCCCGTAACCGCGGTGATCACCGCAGCGGCGGCCGTCAGCAGACCGGGCAGCGTGGCCCACCAGCTGGTGGGCTTTTCATCCGCCATAGCCGTTCCCCCTCGGTCCCGAGCCAAGGTCAAAGATCAGTGATCTCCCCATACTCCTGCCAAGCGGCCGCGAGCGCCAGATGCCGGCCCTGTTGCAGGCGCCCCGAGACTCGTACTCTGGTTCTTGGAGGTGATTGCCATGAAGGCAGCCCAGGGAGACCGGATCACGATCCGGGGCAAGACGGTCGAATCGTCAGATCGGCACGGCCAGATTGTTGAGGTCCACGGCGCTGACGGAGCGCCGCCGTATGTGGTGCGTTTCGACGACGGCCATGAAACCACCGTCATTCCCGGCGGGGATTTCGTCGTTGACAGGATCCAGCCGCCGCACTGACACGGTCCGGCAGCAGTCAAAAGCTGGACGAACTCCCTGACCCGGAGAAGCTACCGCCGCTGCTGCCGTACCCGTTGTGCTGCCGTCTCCGCCACGGGCGCTGCCGACGCTGCTCACACCTGTGTTGAAGCCGGCGTTGAACGTGGGAACCGAAAAGAAGTAGTAGGACGGATAGACCGTCCCAAGGATGCTGGGCTCGTAGGCCCGGCCGTACTCGGCCTTGCTTCCGGCCTGCGCGCTTTCCATTTCGTTGCGCATGAGGTCGGCTTCGCGCTCGTTTTTGGCGAAGCCCGCGATGACCGTGTCGGCGTGGTCCTTCAGCAGCTCGGACAGGTGAGTCCGCGCGTCCCGCAGCCGGTCCAGTGCTGTTTCCGGAGCGATTGAGCCGTCGGCGAGTTCGGCCGACCACCGTTCGATCTCCCGGTGGCTCTGGTCGCGGAAGGACCGGAGCGCTGCGGCCGTCGCGGAATCCCCTTCGGCGTGCCGCTTGCCGAGCATCTGTTCCAGGACAGCCAGGTCACTGCGGAAGGGCGCCAGCTGCCGGTCCCACGCGGATGCCCACGCGGACCCCCGGTTCAGGAGCGCGTTGGTGTCCGCAATGACGTCGTCCAGCGCGTCGAGCTCAGCGGCGGCGTCGGCAAAGCTTTGAATCAGTTTGAGGTTTGGCCGCCGGCTCATGGCGCGCGGAGTCATCTCGTGCGCCCGGTTGGATAGCGCGGTGGCAGCGTTGTACCTATTCAGGAACGTGCGGTGCTTCTCCAGCACGGTGCTGCCGTACCGCGAAGACTCCGGTATGGTCTCGGCATTGAGCTCGGTGACCTGCAGATCCATGCTGACGTTGGCGTAGCTCGCATCACCGCGGGCCAGCTCCTTGCGGCTGTCCGCCCGGGTCCGCCAGCGCACAATCAGCCACGTTGCGGCGCCGAGTACGGCGGCGGCACCGGCGCTCCAGGCCGTCGCGAGGAAGGCGATGGAACGGTACCACGGCTGGTTGATCAGCTCGGCGCCGCGCCGGATGCCCGCGATGGTGCCGTCGGTCCACTGGGCGTCACGGAGCAGATCCTTGGATGCGTTCTGGATGTCCTCGCGCTGTTCAACGGAAACCTTGCGGTCCTCGCCCATATAGGTGCCCACATGCCGCCCCAACGGGTCCAGGGCGAAGATGAAGAGGCCGTCCGCCCATTTCTGGCCGTCCCCGCTGATCCACTCCGGATGTTCAGCACGGGCAAAGCGAAGCACCTCCTCGTTGAAAGTGTCCTCCGCCGAACCCCTGTACGTGAAAATGGCAACCCTGGTGGGTTCATAGAAGTCCAACGACTCCACCGCCGGAATCAGCCGGTCGCGGTCCAGCACGCCGGCGCTGTCTTCCACCACGATCTCTGCCGGCGGTTCCGCATGGGCGGCAGCCGTCCCGCACAACGGGCCGAGAAGTACCAGCAGCCCGGTGGCCAATGCCCTTCGAATGTTTCCTTTTCCCATGAAGCAACGATTGTCTCCCGCGGCGCCGATGGCAACCCCCGCCGGGAGGGCCGAAAGTACCGTAGCTAGAGGGTAGGGAGTGGGCCATACTGACCACATGGACGCAGCGGCAGGAAAACCGAACAGGATCCTCGTGATTATCGTGGCGATTATTGCCGTCCTGGTGGTGGCGGCCCTCGCGGCGGTTTTCTCGAGGGGAGAACCTGCCCTGCTGGACGAGTCAACGCCACAGGGCGTGGTTCAGCGTTACTCGGCCGCCGTCATCGGCGGGGACGAGTCTGCTGCCATGGCGTACCTCACGGAGTCCGCCCGGACCCAGTGCGTCGATTTCGAACGGGCTTCCACGGACAACCTGCGGGTCACGCTGGTTTCCACCACGGAGCGGGCCGCGTCCGCGGACGTGCGCGTGCTGATAGTGGTGTCGAACGGGAGCGGCCCCTTCGGCAACTCGGAGTACGAGACCGAGGACGTCTTCGACCTCGTCAAAACGAACGGCAGGTGGCTGATCGGCTCCTCTCCCTGGCAACTCAGGGTCTGCGCGAACCGGGCGGTGAAGCCGTGAGCGCCGCCCGGACGGCGCCGGCGCCGGCGGCCGGGTCCGCCCAGCCCACGGTCCGCCGCCTGATCGTCTACACGCTGCTGTTCGCCTTGGTGGTGGTGGCCGCGATAGGCCTTAGCGGCCTGCTGGGACGGCTGCTGGGTGCGGGCACCGTGGTCGCTGGGGGTGACGTGGCGGGTCTGGCCCGTTCGCTCGCATTCACCCTGATCGGCGGCCCCATGGCAGCTGCCCTGTGGTGGTTCGTCTGGCGTCGGCTTGAGGACCCGACGGAGCGGCAGTCCGTGGGCTGGGGGCTGTACCTGACCATCATGTACGCCGTCGCACTCATCACGGCTGCAACATGGCTGCTCGGTGCCCTGGCCTCGGTTGCCGGAGGCGAATGGCAGGGGTGGCGGCTGTCACTGTCCAACGGGCTGGTCTGGGCAGGGGTGTTGGCGTGGCACCGCTGGATGCTGCGCCATCCGCGCAAGAATCCCCTGCTGATGCCGGACGTGCCCACCGTGGTAGGGGCATTCTTCGGGCTTATCATCGGCGTGGGCGGCACCGTTACGGCGATGGCAACACTTCTGGACACCGCCATCCGTGGCTTCACCGCGTCAGCCTCAGTCGGGGAACCGTGGTGGCGGTCCGTGCTGCAGTCGCTTGTCTGGGCCGCCGGAGGCGGGGCCATCTGGTGGTGGCACTGGATCCACGAAGCCGGACGCCGGCTGAAGACAGGTTTTGCCGATGTCGGGCTGGTGGTGGTCGGTATCCTCGGAGCGATCATCCTCGCGCTTGGCGGCATCGGCACTGTCCTGTTTGTCCTCCTCCGGCTCGCCTTTGACCGCACGGACCCCGTCAGCGAACTCCTGGAACCGCTGGGCGCAGCCATGGCGGCGGGCGCCGTCGGCTCCTTGGTCTGGGCCTACCACCGCGCCGTCTCGCTGGGACGTGCCGCGGCCACCCTGCAGGCAGCGAAGCTGGTGACCTCCGGGGTTGCCCTGGCCGCGGCTGCCACCGGAATCGGCGTTGTGGTCAATTCCGTACTCAGTATCGCGGCCACTCCGCTTGCCGGCAGCGGCACACGGGCCCTGCTGCTGGGTGGCATCAGCGCCCTGGCGGTCGGCGGTCCGCTGTGGTGGCTCACCTGGAAACCCGGAGTCCCGCCGGAGCCGACCGAGCTTGGGCGCCGGGGACGGCGGGTGTACCTCATCGCAGTATTTGGCCTGAGCGCGGTGGTCGCCGTCATCACGCTCCTGGTGATCGGATACCGCGTCTTCGAATTCGTGCTCGGCGACGTCTCGGGCGGAAGCCTGGTGGACCGGACCCGCGCACCGCTTGGCCTGCTCGTGGCAACAGGGCTTGCCGCCGGATACCACTTCGCGGTGTGGCGGCACGACCGTGCCCTCACGGCCGCTGCCGCGCCCGCGCGGAAGCGGACCGTCGGGAAGGTGATCCTGGTGACCGCCGGCGACCCGGAACCGCTGGCCCGCGTTGCCGCCGAGGTCACCGGCGCGAGTGTCACCGTCTGGATAAAGGCCGGCGCCGGGTCCTCCGATGCAACTGAGGGAGCAGCGGATGAGTTGCCCGACCGGCTGGCCCGTGCACTGGACGGCGTCGCCGCGGACCGGGTTTTGGTGGTCACAGGCCCCGGATCCCGCGTCGAGGTCATCCCGCTGGCTCCCGCGTGAGCTAGGGCCCGAACGCCCGCTTGTAGTTGCGCACCGCGTTGTTGACCGTGGGGAAGAAATGGTCCGGGCCGAACCTGCTGCTCACACCGAACCTGAGCAGGCGGTCCTTAACCGGGCCCTTCAGCTCCGCAAAGACCAGGCTGATGCCCTGGCTCGCGAGTTCGTCGTCTAGCTCCACGAGATCGTCCAACGCGGTGGTGTCCAGGTCCGTAATGGCCTCGGAGGCCACAATCACGCATTTCACCGGTCCGGGGGCATTGGCCACGAGGCTGCGGATGTGCTCGGCAAACACCTCGCCATTGGCGAAAAAGAGCGGTGCGTCAAAGCGGGCGATCACCAGTCCCGGGACGCGCTGGCCCTCCGGATGCCTGCTGATGTCGTGGTAGCCCGGTACGTCCTCCAGGCTGGCCAGTTCGGTCCGGTAGGGATCCCACGCCCGCCGGATGAATGCGATCAGGGACAGCGCGATGGCGATGACGATGCCCTGCAGGACGCCCATGAAGGCGACACCGAGGAAGGTGGCCCCAAGGAGCGCCGTTTCCACCCGGCTCATCCGGACCAGCCGGAACAGGGTCTTGACGTCCACCAGCGAGGAGACCGCCACCATGACGACGCCGGCAAGCGTGGCGGTGGGAAGGAAGGCAGTCACCCCCGGGGTTACCAGCATGAACACGATCACCAGGGCCGCGGCCACGATGCCGCTGAACGGGGTGCGGGCACCGGCGTCGAGCGCTATGGGAGTCCGGGACGAGCTGCCGCAGACGGGGAAGCCGCCCAGCAGGCCGCTGGCCACGTTGGCAATCCCCAGTGCCCCCATTTCCTGGTTGCCGCTGGTGTGGATGCCACTGCGGCCTGCGAGGCTTTTGGATAAGGCTGAGGTATCGGCGAAGGCGATGAGCGCGATGCCGGCCGCCGGACCAACGAGTCCTGCGACATCATCCAAGGTGATGCCGCCCAAGGCGGGCGCGGGAAGCCCTTGGGGGAGGGCTCCGACCATGGGCATGGCATCCTTGAGGCCGAAGGCGGCGGCCGCCGCGATGGACGCCGCCACAGCCAGCAGCACGCCGGGCACCTTCCCGGGCAGGAACCGGCCGGCACGATGATGATCACTGTGGCCGCTCCGAACAGTTGCGCCACAGGATTCACGGCTCCTTGGAGCACTGCCTCCGCCGTGCCCGCGGCGGTTGCCTGCAACGAGCCGCCTGAAACCTGGATTCCGAGAAGCCGGGGCAGTTGGCTGACCATGACCGCGAGCGCAATGCCGTTGAGGTATCCCACCCGGATCGGCTTCGAGAGCAGCCCGGTGATAAATCCCAGCCGGAACATCCGGCCGGCGATGAGGAACCCTCCGATCAGGACGGCCAGCACACCGGCCAGCGCCACGGCATGGGACGGTTCCCGTCCGGCGAGCGGAAGCAGCGCGGCGGCGATCATGGGCGCCAGCGACGAATCCGGTCCCACGATGAGGACGCGGGAAGGGCCGAAGACGGCATAGAACAGCATGGGAACCACCGAGGCGTACAGTCCCGTGACTGCCGGCAGGCCGGCGGCCTCCGCGTAGGCCATGCCGGCGGGAATCAGCGCCGCGCTGAGGGCCGCGCCCGCCGCAAAGTCGGCCCTGAGCCACGACCGCTGATAGGTCCGGGCCAGCTCGATGCCCGGTACGGCTTTCAGGATCCAATCGCGGCGCAAATGGTGCCTCCCGGGCTGGTGGTCGGCGTCGGGGCTAAGGCGTTCCTTGGATCGGGCCGGAATCGTGGCCATATTCGGCGGATACCAGGATGGGAAGGTGGTCCGACGCGCCGCGCGGCAAGGTCTCCACGTTCTCGATGTCCAGCCCAAGGGAGGTGGCAAAGTCGAAATGCCCATTGAAGACCTTGTACCTCGTATAGGTCCGCCGGTCACTGAGCGAGAGCTCATAGCCGGAATTCTTCATGTGTTCCGTGAGGTTCTTCGTGAAGAAAGGGTAGTTGAAGTCACCCACCATAAGAGTCATCAGTCCGCTGCCCATGCCGAGGAGCTCCGCGTGTGCCGCCTTGATCTGTTTCCGGCGCAACGAATTGGAAGCCGTCAGGGGCGCCGCGTGGAAGGAAGCGATCACCAGCTCATGGTCCGTTTCGTTGTCTACGACCCTCGTGCCGATCAGCCGCTCATGCGCCGGTGCCAGAACCCGGTCGTGCAGTGATTTCTTCAGGGCGAAAGTGTTGGTTTCGAAGGCCGTGAAGCGGTCCATCCGGTAGTAGATGGCAAGTCCCAGCCTGTTGCCCTTGGTCGAATCGGCCAGGTGCAGGGGCCCCAGCGTGTCCGGTAAATCCGTGGTGTCGCACTCCTGCAGGCACAAGGCATCTATCCCGAAGTCGCGGGCCAGATCGAGCAGTTCGCCGCGCGCCGCGTGCTTTCGAAGGTTGTAGCTGATGACCCGTATCAGGGGAATACCTCTTCCGAGCGTAGTTAGGAGAACCAGTTCCTGAGTCTACCCAGTTGAGGGTGCCGCGCACAGGAAGACAGCACTGGAAGACGGCACACGGGAACGGGGGGACGCGGCCAAGCCGTTGTCCCCCGCCGTTATCCTGTGGCGGGCCGGTTAGCGGCCGCCGGGACCGCGGGCCGCCGTGTATTCGCCGGCGGTCACGGTGCCCTGCTCCTGTGCGCCCTCGAGAGTTCCGTCACCGAGACCGGCGGTGACCTGGGCCGTCCCGCCGGTGTAGACCGTGTATTCCTCACCGGCTGTGATGGCTGCGGAGGAGAAGACCAGCGAGGCTGCCTGCTTCGCCGTCACGAAGGTCGCCACCACGGCGCCGCTCGAATCCGCGAGCTGGATGGTGGTGCCGGCCGGAAAGGCAGAGCCGAAGGTCAGCTGGACGCCGGACTGCGATGTGCGTATGTGGCAGCGTCGCTCAGGGGGTTGGACGTGCCGTCTTCGAGGACGACGATGGCTTCGTTGGCGCTCTGCACCACAAACGGGGAGCCGGTGGAGCTGGTTATATCCGCGCCGTCGAGGATGATGCGCACCACGTCTTCCTCGCCGGCGGCGACCACTACCTGCCCGTCCGACAGAGATCCACTCAGGCGGTACGTGCCGGCCGCGCTGATGGTGACAGTGTCGCCGTCGACCTTCACAGCGTCCGACGACGTGCCGGAGGCCACAGTGCTGGCGCCGTCCGCCAGGGTCACGGCTACTTCGGACGCCGCGTCCCAGGTGAGGTCGTCGGCGTCGTAGTGCGTGTCCGCCGCGAGGGTGTCCAGGGAGACGGCCTCGGCGGTTCCGGACGACGCTGCCGTTCCCGAGGTTGTGGTGCCGGTGATCGAGGTGCCGGTGGATGCCGTGCCGGCGGCGGAGCAGCCTGCCAGTCCCACGGCGAGGGCGAGGGCGGTGACGGACAGGGCGGTGCGGAAGCGTTTCATGGTGTGTTCCTTCTGTGAAGTATTCGGGGGAGCAGCAGGGTCAGGCGGCGGGGCGGAGAGCCAGGTTCCGGCGCAGTGTCCGGTTCCAGCGGTTGGCTGGCAGGTCAGGGCAGAGCGCCGCCATGCCGGTGGCGAACTTGGATATCCGGGAGGGCCGCACTCCGTGGGCCCAGAGGTGCCGGTCCAGCGGGCCGGCCGTCGATCCGGACTTGGTCTCGAGGATCACGGCGCCGTCCAGTACCCAGGCCTGCTGGCCGGGGCGCTGCCAGGTCACGTCCGTGTCGATGGTGGCCCGGCTGCCGGATTCGGGCAGGTACAGGGTGGTGCGGCAGTAGCGGGTTTCGAGCACGGGCCCCAAAGGTCCGGAGGGCACGTCGCCCACCGCGGCGGCGAGGGTTTCGTGGACGTAGTCCAGGCCTTCGGCCGTCAGCCGGGCGCGGTCGCTGAGGTCGTAGGGGATGCGTTCCTTGACCGTGGCCTCGCGGGCGCCTTCCGTCTTGACTTCCAGGAAGCTGATGGCGCTGTCCACATAGGTCCTGGTGCGGACCTTGTAGCGGCGACGGCGGCCGTGGGCTGCCAGCAGGTAGCTGTCCAGCTGCGCGGTGTCGAAGTACACCGAGTCGTAGGCGAAGCAGCGGGAGCCGTCCATCTCCAGCACCCGGACCTCGGCGTCGAACGTGGCCAGGAGCTGCTGTGCCAGCGTCTCGGGGACCACGTACTTGCGGTCCACCCGGGTCTGCAGTGCGGCTTCGGCGTTCAGTTCGTCCAGCCCGACTGGCGGCAGCAGGCGTAGGGTGCCCAGGATGCCGGCTTGCGCCGGGGCGCTCATGCCGCGGCTGCCGAGGCATGGACGGGGTTGGCCGCGCGGCTGGAAGGCACAGCCGCCGCGGGGTCCGCGGGGAACTCCACCGAGGGCCGGTCCGCCGCGGGGTCCGCCGCGTGGCGGGCAGCCGCCGTCGGGAAGGGGGCGAGGGCTGCCGGTTCCATTACGGGGGTCCCGGCCGACGGGATTTGCAGGGCGGCAGGGCCGGCGGGGAACGCAGCCGGAACGTAGGCGTAGCGCACATCGACGACCGTTTTGTCGTTGACGAGGTCCAGCTCCTGCACGGTGGCCGAGTGGACCTTGCCGTGGACCACCTCTTCGAGCCGGGCGTAGAGTTCCTCATCCACGGCGATGGCACGGTCCAGGATCACTGTCTGGTGGCGGTAGGCCGGCAGGACCCGTGAGTGGTCGCCCACGAACATCACCAGCAGGATCATAGCCATCAGCGCCAGCGGCAGCCACACGGGGTCGATTCCAAGGCCGGCGATCAGGCCAAGGGCCAGGGCAGAGAAGTAGTACGCAACCTCGTGCTGGGCAAGTTCGGTGGAGCGGAGCCGGATGATGGACAACACCCCGAAGAGGCCGAGTCCCAGGCCGACGCCGGCGGCCGATCCGGAGAGTGCGGCGGCAACGGCCATGACGCCGACATTCATGCCGAGGTAGGACACCACCAGGTCGCGGCGCCGGTGCCGGCGCAGGTAGAGGGCGAAGGTCAGGATGCTGATGGCGGCCAGGTCGGCGGCGATAAGGATGAGCGGTGTCATGGAATTCTCCGAATCTGATTGGTGGATTGGTCTTTACGATCCACGGCCAAACTGTGCAGGTGCTGTGATGGAACCTAGGCCGGAATATGAGTGTCGGCTGAGTGTTCGTTGCGGGTTTCCTCCGCGGGTTTGACGGCGCCCTTTGCGAAGAGAAACCGCTGCTGTACCGCGTAGCTGATGGCCAGCAGGGCGACTTCAGCGAGGATCTTGGCGGCCAGCGGGGGCAGGGACACCGCGTCAAGGGCTGCGATGAGCGCGAAGTTGGCGGCAAGCAGCACCAGTACAAGGCTGAAATAGCGGACGCCGGTTTGCGCTGCAGGCTTCTCCCGGCCGTGCCGGAACACCACCTTGCGGTTGACGGCGAAGTTGATGGCCGAACTCACGGCCCGGGCGCCGACCAACGCAAGCAGCAGCGAGTCGGTGGCCGCGTTGAGGATCAGGAACATCACGGTGTCCACCAGGAACGCCGTGAACGAGGACGCCAGGAATTTCAGCAGCGGCGCATAGATCCGGGCGGAGTCCGCCAGCGGCCGGAAATGCGACCCGGCATTGTGATCCAGGTACACAGTGGCGATGTCCACGCTCCTGATCGCGTAGCCTGCCTGCCTGGCCTCGAGCAGGAGATTCAGCTCGTACTCGTAGCGCTCGCCCGGGACGGACCGGAGCCAGGGGAGCATGGAGGCGGGGTAGCCGCGGAGGCCGGTCTGCGTGTCGGCAATGCGCTCGCCGGTGGCCAGGGTGAACAGCAGCCTGGTGGCGTTGTTGCCGAACCTGCTGCGGGCGGGGACGTTGCCGGTGAAGCTTCGGGTGCCCAGCACCATGGCCGTCGGGCCGTCCTGTTCCGGGCCGCTCTCTGCCGCGGCCGCCACGCGAAGGATGTCCACGATGGTGTGCTGGCCGTCGCTGTCGGCGCAGACCACGTTCCGGCCGGGCAGGTGGTCCGCAATGAAGCCGAAACCGGTCTTGAGGGCGAAGCCCTTTCCCCGGTTGCGGGAGTAGCCGATGACGTGGCAGCCAAGCGCCCTGACGCCGTCGAACACCTCGCGGTATGCGGGGCCGCTGCCGTCATCGACCACCACCACGGTGGCCCGCGGTTCGGTCTCCCGGATGGAGCGGATCAGGGCGGATAGTTGCTGGTCCGGCTCGTAGGCCGGGATCAGGATGATCACGGCCGGCCCCTACTCCGCGATGTAGAGGATGTCGGACGTGCCGCGTTCCTTGTTGTCGCCCAGCGGGTTGTTGACCAGCTCCCCGTTGAAATACATGGTGGAGGATCCGCCGCCGTCGATGTTGTACGCCGTGGTGGAGCCGAGGTCCTTCATGATCTGCGCCAGCCCGGTCATGGTCACGCCGGAGCTGTAGCCGGGGCTCCGGCCGTCCACCACCACGAACACCAGGTGGTTTTCGTCGATGATGCCGACGGCGGTGCGGGGCTGCTCGCCCTGGATGGAGTGGTTGCCGAAGTTGGTGTCCACCTCCACGTCCTCGATGCCGTCGGCGATCTCGCCGTCGTTCAGCAGGGACGGGCCGAAGGAGAGGGTGTTCCAGACGCCGTCCGCCAGCAGCTGCTCGGCGGTGGTGGCGGTTTCGTCGTAGACCTTGACGCTGCCGTCGCGGTAGAAGGCCAGGCCCTGCCGGGCGCCTTCGTCGCGGAACACCACGCCGTTGCGGATCACGATGCCGGTGTCGCGAAAGCCGTAGTAGTCGCCGTTGATGGCAAACACCGCGTTGTTATCCTCAGCGATCGCGGAGGTGGTCTCGGTGATGTTCTCGCCGAAGCTGTTGTTGGCGAATGCGGACTGCAGCGTGGTGGCGTCATCCAGTACGACGTCGGCAACGTAGTACGTGACGGTGCTGTCACCGCTGCCGGCGGTCACCGTGGAGATATTGATGTCGGAGCTGTCCGAGACGTAGGAAGTGTCCGTGGTGACGACTGCGGTGCTGCTTGTTTCGCTGGTGGAATCACTGGTGGTGCCCGCCGTGGTCCCGCTCTGGCTTGCCTGGTAGGCGGAGACGTCCGAGATTTCCACGTGCTGGACCACAAAGCGGTCCAGCGCCCACGCAGTGGCCCCGCCGGCCGACAGGGTGAGGGCAACGGCCCCGGCGACGACGGCGCGGCGTACGCGGCCGCCTTTACGATGTTGGTTCTTGAGAGGAGTCATGCATTATTTCTAGGCTCCGGACTTATACCGGCCATGAGGTCAGGATAAGAGGAAGCTGTGAGACCATCGCCAGGACGTTTGGGCGGCTGCAGCCCGAAGCCCGGGGTCCGCTGCAGGCGATAGTGTGTTCTGGGATCATCACCAGCCGCGCGAAAGGGTCGACGTTGACTGCAGCACTTCCGGAACTTGCCGAGGGCGACTTCTACTACGAGTCACTGGGAGACGGGCGTTTCCGTTCGACCATTCACGCCCAGGGTGCCTGGAACGAGCACGAACAGCACATGGCGCCGGCCTCAGGACTCATGGCGGATTGCCTGGAGCGGCACAACCCGCGGGACGATGTCCGGATGGCGCGACTGAGCTACGAAATCCTGGGACTGATCCCGGGCGGCGAATTCGAGGTGGTCACCACCATGCTCCGGCCCGGACGCACCATCGAACTGCTGCAGGCGGAACTCGTTGCCGACGGGCGCGTGGCGATCCGCGCCACGGCCTGGCGGATGATTACGTCCGACACAGCGGACGTCGCAGCAATCGAAGACGCCCGAATTCCCGGGCCGGACGAGTGCTCACCGTACGACGGCGCCAGCGTCTGGCCGGGAGGCTACATCCGTTCCCTGGAAATGCGCGTTGCCGACGGGCACCGTCCGGGCTCCGGGAAGGTCTGGCTTCGCACCGGACACCCGCTCACGGATACCGCGGACAGCGGGGACGTGGCGCGGCTGATGGGGCTGGTGGATACCGCGAACGGAATAGCGGCCCGCGTCCCCCCGGGAAGGGACAGCTACGCCTTCCCCAACCTGGACCTGCAGATCCATATGTACCGGAAACCCGCCGGCGACTGGCTTGGCCTGGACAACGCGGTCTCCTTCGGCGCAGACGGCATCGGGCTGACGTCCACGGTGCTCCACGACCTCAGCGGACCCTTTGGCCGGGCCGAACAGATCCTGACCATCCGCAGGACCTAGCTCCACGGAATGTGGTTCTGCGGCGCTCAGTTCCCGTGGAAGACGAGCCAGCCGGCCAGCGTGGCCAGGGCCGTCAATGCTGCGCCCCAGAGGATGTCCACGACAATGAGCTGCAGCGGCCAGGTCTTCAGCGTCGCGGCATTGGTGAGGTCGTACGTGGCGTAGGCGAACGCGCCCAGTGCGGCGCCGTAGCCCACCGCGCTGAGCCAGCTGCCGCCGTCGAGCGCGGGACGCAGGGCGAAAAACACAATGCCGGCAATGTAGATCACGTAGAACACCACCGCGTACCCTAGATTGGGCCGGTCGGCCAGCAGTTCACCAATCTGTCCGCGGTAAAACGGGTTCATCGTCTTGAGCCAGATGGCATCGATGGCGGCGAACGCGGCGGCGACGACCAGGAATTGCAGAATGACCATAAGGGAGCTTAGCAAGATGCAGCACGCGGCCGGCGCACCAGCCACGCTGACCATCGTCCGGCAGGAGGAGTCGCTGGGGGCGGCCCGGGATCTGGAATTCGGCATTGAACTGCTGGGGATGGCCAAGACCGGCAGGACCGGTCCGACCCTGCGGTTGTACCGTCCGGCGCCCACAGTGGCCTTCGGCCAGCGGGACGCGCACCTCCCCGGCTTTGAGGCAGCGGCCCTGGCCTGCCGGGAGCTCGGTTTTGAGCCCTTGGTCCGGAAGGCCGGCGGCCGGGCGGCGGCTTACCACGAGGGAACACTGATCGTCGATCACGTGGAACCGCATGCCGACGCCATCGCCGGCGCCAAAGGGCGTTTCGCCTTCTTCGGGGAGATGCTGGCGGGTGCCCTCCGGAGTGCGGGAGTCCACGCCGCCGTCGGTGAAATCCCGGGCGAGTACTGTCCGGGGGAGTTCAGCGTCCACGGCCAGGACCCGGCCGATCCGCAGCACAGGGTCAAACTGATCGGCACAGCCCAGCGCGTTGTGTCCGGCGGGTGGCTGTTCAGCTCGGTCATCGTGGTGGAAAACTCCGGGCCGATCCGCCGTGTTCTGGAAGCCAGCTATGCCGCCCTTGGACTGGACTGGGACCCGGCCACTGCGGGCGCCGTCGACGACCTCGTCCCGGGACTTGACGTAGCGGCAGTCGAGGCGGCTGTTATTGACACGTATGCCGGGTACGCGCGGCTGGAGTATGCGGACTTCGCCAGCCTGCGCGGCTAACTGCCAGTGCACTGGCGGACATGCAAGAGGCCGGGCACCCAGGTGCCCGGCCTTGCTTTTTGAACAGCTTTACGCCGGACGGGGCCTAGGCCGCGAGCCGGCTCTTGACTTCGGCCGCCGACGGGTTGGTGGCGGCGGTGCCGTCCGGGAAAAGGACTGTGGGGACGGTGCGGTTGCCTCCGTTGAGCTGCTCCACGAGATCGGCGGTGCCTTCAACTTCTTCGATGTTGATCTCGGTGTAACCGATGCCCTGGGCGTCCAGCTGCTTCTTCAGCCGGTTGCAGTAACCGCACCAGGTGGTCGAAAACATGGTGATGGTGCCGGATTCGGGAGTGAAATCCACGGAGTTCTCCTCAAGCTCGTTGTTGCTCGTCGTTATCAAAGCAGATGTCTTTACCCTCAACCGTAACCCGGTGGCCGGTATTCCCGCGGCGGCAGGCCCTCCCTGCCTCCCCACGATGACGGCCGGTGACGCCGGGTGACACCGACTGCGGGCGGTGGCATGCTGGTGCCATGTGTGGACGCTACGTGATGGCCAGGGCGGTCGGGGACCTGCTGGCTGAGTTTGACGCTGAATTGGAAGAGGAGCTGGTGGTTCCGCCCTCGTGGAATGTGGCCCCTACCGCTGATGTGCCCATCCTGTTGGAGCGGCTGGTGGACGGCAGCCCGGTCCGGCAGCTGCACGTGGCGCGCTGGGGACTCGTGCCCTCCTGGGCCAAGGATCCTTCCATCGGCTCGAAAATGATCAATGCGCGGAGCGAGAGCGTCCTGGAGAAGCCGGCCTTCCGCAAGGCTACGAGGTCAAGACGCTGCGCTGTGCCGGCGGACGGCTATTACGAATGGAAGGGTGAGGGGCGCAGCAAGCAGCCCTATTACGTGCACCCGAAGGACGGCCTGCCGCTGGTGTTCGCCGGGCTGTATGAGTGGTGGAAGGATCCATCCAAGCCCGAGGGCGACCCGCACCGCTGGATGTTGTCCACCTCCATCATGACTACCGACTCGCCGCCCGAGGGCTATGCCGGCGGGATGCTCGCCGAGCTTACTGCCCTGCACGACAGGGTGCCGCTGCCCATGGACCGCACCACCATGCAGGCATGGCTGGACCCCCAGGCGGATGACGCCGCCGGTTTGGTGGACCTGGTGAGGGCAGGGGCGCACGACGTCGCCGAAGGGTGGACGATCGATGCCGTTGGCACCGCCGTCGGGAACGTCAGGAATGATTCAGCGGAACTCATCCAGCCGGTGGAAGGCCTGTTCTAGGCGAGAGACTTTTTGGGCGCGCCTCAGAACCGTGACTGTGCCGCCGGCGTCAACCGACCACGTGGGATTGAAGGCAATTTCCCAGCGGAAGCCGTCCGGATCCGCGAAGTACCCGGTGTAGCCGCCCCACGGCTGGGTTTTCGGCCGGCCCACCACCGTTGCCCCCGCGGCCTCGGCTTCGGCCATGACCCGGTCAACGTCCGCCGCGCTGCCAACGTTGTGGCTCAGGGTGATGCAGGGGATCCCGGCGGGGCTGTCCACGGAGGCCTCGGCCTGCATCTGGCCTGCATCCCAGAGGGAAAGAATGAGGCCGTGGTTTGCCTGGATGAACACCACGTCGCCGGGGACTTCCCGGTGCACCGGCCAACCCAGGCCGTTGACGTAGAACCTGCGTGCGGCGTCAACACTACGGACGCCAAGTGAAATGAAGTCGACTCGAGGCTGCATTCTTAGATACTGTCATGCACATGCCCACAAATCACGGACACGACAAAGACGCCCAGGCCGACAGGGAGCAGCTCGCAGCTGTCCGCGTGGCCGTCGATGAAGTTGATGAGCAGATCGTCACCCTGATTGCGCGCCGTGAACGCCTGATCCGGATTTCCGGCACCCTCAAGGGCGATGACGCAGAGGTCCGCGCCCCCGGCCGGGTGGAGAAGGTCATCGAGCACGTCCGTGCCGCCGCGGAGAAGAAGGACATCGACCCGGACATCGTGGAGAAGACCTACCGTGCCATGATCACGGCCTTCACTGAACTTGAGATGAAAGTGCACAACGCCAGCAGCTAGCGGCGTTGTTCGCGGCGCCATCCCGGGCTGACGTCCGGGCGAATCTAGAGGGATTCCTCCACGGGCACGTTCGCCTGGAAGTCCCTGCCGTCGGCTTCGCTGAAAGCGGTCATGAGGTGACCCTTCTCCAGCCCCAGGACGGTACTCATGGGAAAATTCCCGGTAATGGTGCTGCCTGAAAGTTCCACGCCGCTGAGGTCAAAATTCTCCTCGGTGCCGTCATGGCTGAAGCAATAGAAGGACACGGCTTCGCCGTTCATGAACTCGATTCCCATTCGTCGCTGATGGGAATGATCCGGCGTGGCGGCCACTAGGCCCACCACGTAGGCGCCCGATCCGGGGATATTCCCGTCTATAGCAAAAGTCGCCACCAAGGTTGAGTCCTTGGCGGCGATGGATACATGCTTCAGGAGTGCGTTATGGGAGCTCATGGCTCCATCCTTCCCCCTGCGCTCCCGTCCGTCCACCCCTGATCTAGGTTTTGTCACCGCCCCGGCGTAGACTTGATTTATTCGAAGATATATTCGAACGAATCATTTCAAGTCTCTTCCTGCCACCCGATACGGTCACCCGTTGCGGGGCGGGAAGAGTGTTCCGGGAGGCGCCCATGGGCATGTTCAGCGAGGGTGTCGATGTCGTCTGCACGCCCGCCGGCCAGCCGCTGGAACTCACCTGGGCCGGAAGGCAATACACGGTCTGCGCCGAACCCGTGCGCTGGTATGAACGGCGTCAGTGGTGGGTAGAGGAAACCCGGGCGCCCCTTGGTACCGGTCCGGGTCTGGTGGATCACGAGATCTGGCGCGTCCAGGTCCGGCTTTCCGATGCCATGGCCGCGCCGGGCCCGGAAACCAGCCTCACCCTTGACCTGACGCGGAGCATCAGCAGCGGGCGCTGGAGGCTGCTGCGGATCCACGATGCCCTCCGGCCGCAATCAGCATGAGCTTCACCCATCTCCACGTGTCCACCGCCTTCAGCGCGCACTACGGCGTCTCCTGGCCGGATGAGCTGGCGCAGTCGGCCGCCGCAGACGGCGCCACGGCGTTGGCCTGCACCGACAGGGACGGACTGTACGGCACCGTTAAACACCTCAAAGCCTGCATGGCGGCGGGACTGGATCCCGTCGTCGGGGTTGACCTTGCGGTCTTCGACGACGACGGCGACCTCCGCACCCAGCTCGCGGGCCGCGTCGTCGTGCTCGCCCACGGAAACAACAAGGGCGCAGGCTACCGCGCCCTCTGCCGGCTTATTTCGGATGCCCATGCCCGCACCTCCGGCAAGGCCGGGGGAGCAGTACCCGTTGCGGTGACCCGCGCCGAACTCGCTTCCAGGACCCTGCATCCGGAGACACTGGAGCCGGTACTGACCGTCCTGATCGGGCCGGATTCCGACGTCGGGAGGGCAATGGGCGGCCGCCGGTACCTCCGTCCCCGCACCCTTTTCAAGCAGTGGCTGGAGAGTATGCCCAAGGGCACAGTGGCCGCAGAAGTGGTGTCACACCTCAGCGCCCCCGGTGAGCCGTTGAGCACCGCCCATGCCGTGCGCATGCTCAAGCTCGCTGCCGAGCACGGCGTACCCGCTGTGCTGACCAACGCCGTGCGGTACTGCGCGGAGGACGGGGCGGCGACGGCGGATGTCCTGGATTCAGCCCGCACCCTGAAGTCGCTGCCCGAGCTGACCGCGGAGCCGCTGCTGCAGCCGAACGGCCAGGGCTGGCTGAAATCGGCGGCCCACATGCTCCAGCTCGGCAAGGAGATCATCCATTCCGCGGGCTACGGGGCCACCGACCTCACCAGGCTGCTCGGCCAAACCGAGGCGCTCGCGGACCGCTGCCGGATGGATCCCGTCACGGACATGGGATGGAAACAGCCCGTTGTTCCGGAGGCAGCTGTCATCGGCATCGACGGCGACCCGCTGGTTGAGCTGACCCAACGCTGCGAGGCGGGAATAGGCCGGCGATTCCCCGGGATATCGGGTCGGGCTGAAGCGCAAATGCGGGCACGGCTGGACCACGAACTGCGGATTATCGCCAACCTTGGCTTTGCCTCCTACTTCCTCACCGTGGCTGAGGTATCCCGCATGATCCTGGATATGGGGGTCAGGGCGGCCGCCAGGGGATCCGGCGCCTCCAGCCTGGTCAACTACCTGATCGACATCAGCCAGGTGAACCCCCTGCAGCACGATCTCATCTTCGAACGGTTCCTCTCCCGTGACAGAGCCACCCTTCCGGACATCGACATCGACGTCGAAAGTGCCGAGCGGCACAACGTCTACCGAAGGATCTTTGACCGCTTCGGCGCGGAACGGGTCACCCTCATGAGCATGCAGAACGGGTACCGCGCTCGCGGTGCCGTCCGCGACGCCGGGCTGGCGCTTGGCATGGACGACGGCGACATCGGCGAAATCGCCAAGCAGCTGTGGCGCTTCTCGGCCAGGAAATTCCGTGAAGCCCTGGTGGAGAAGCCGGAGCTGAAGGAATTTGCGGGCCGGGTGGAGCAGCGCGATTTCGCAGAAAACCAGCAGCTGGACCTGCTCGTGGACCTGACCGAGAGGCTCGACCGTCTGCCAAGGCACATTTCCATGCATCCCTGTGGCGTGATCCTTGGCGACGCCACCCTGCTGGACCGGACACCCGTCCAGCCCAGCGGGCTGGGCCTGCCCATGAGCCAGTTCGACAAACACGACATGGATCCGATGGGCATGCTCAAGCTGGACGTCCTTGGCGTCCGGATGCAGAGCGCCATGGCCTTCGCCGTCCGGGAGGTCATCCGGCTGCACCCCTCCAAGGCCGAGGTGGTGACTGCCGGCGCCCATCCGGTGGGGCCGGAGGGCACGGGTCCTGACTACATCGCCGCTGACGGGCACATCGACCTCAACGCCGTGCCGCTGGATGACGAACCAACCTATGAACTGATCCGCAGCACCCACACGCTGGGCTGTTTCCAGATCGAATCACCCGGGCAGCGGGAACTGATCGGCAAGATGGCGCCCAGGGAATTCAACGACCTCATCATCGACATTTCCCTGTTCCGGCCCGGACCCATGAAATCGGACATGGTGCGCCCCTTCCTGGAACACCGCCACGGTTTTGCGCCTGAGGTCTATCCGCATCCGGACCTCAAGCCCGTGCTCCAGGAAACCCACGGCGTGACGGTCTTCCACGAACAGATCCTGAAGACCTTCGATGTCATGACAAAGTGCGGGCTGGCCCGGGCTGATGAATTCCGCCGAGCCTTGGGGAACGAGCTCATTGAACCCAAGGTGGAGGAATTCTTCCGCAAGGAAGCCCGGGCAAGGGGCTACACCCCCGAGGTGGTGGACAAGGTCTGGGGAACGCTGAAGGCCTTTGGCAGCTTTGGCTTCTGCAAGGCACACGGGGCAGCCTTCGCCGTGCCTACCTATCAGTCGGCCTGGCTGAAGGCCCACCACCCGGAGGCTTTCCTGGCCGGGTTGTGGGAACACGATCCGGGCATGTACCCCAAGAGGCTCCTTGTGGCCGAAGCCCGGCGGCTGGGGATCCCCATCCTGCCCCTCGACATCAACAGAAGCCAGGCGGAATATCGCGTGGAAACTGTGGAATCCGGGAAGGACCGCGGGAAGCTGGGCATCCGGCTGAGCCTGAACGGCATCTACGGACTTTCCGGTGCTGAACTCAAAAGGATCGTGGCAGGGCAGCCCTATGACTCGCTGGCCGACCTTCGTGCCCGCTCCCGGCTGAGTAAGCCAAGCATCAAACGGCTTGCCCAGCTGGGAGCATTCGACTCACTGCATCGGGAGTCCGGGGGAGCAGCCAACAGGGCTGACCTCGTCCAACACCTGCAGACCCTCCAGAACCGTCCTTCCAAGAAGGGCGTTGAGGTCATAGACGGCCAGCTTTCCCTGCCCCTGGGTGATGTTGAACTCAGGAACCTGAAAGCTGAACTTCCCGCACCCACCATGGTGGAGAACGTCAGGGCTGAACTTGACCTGATGGCGGTGGATGTCAGTGAGCACCTGATGTCCAGCCACCGGCCCCTGCTGGACCGGCTGGGCGTCACCACGGCGGATCAGCTCCTGGGGCTCCGGAACGGCACTGAAGTGCTGGTCGCCGGTGTCCGGATCGCCACCCAGACTCCGCCTATGCGGGGAGGCCGCCGCGTGGTGTTCATCAGTATCGATGACGGCACCGGCTGCGTGGACTCAGTGTTCTTCCACGAAGCCCAGGAGCTGGCCGGCCCGTTGCTGTTCGGCACCCGGCTGCTCCTTATCCGGGGCAACACCCGCCGGACCGGACCCCGCGGAATCAGTATCAGTGCCACCATGGCCTGGGACCTCAGCCGCACCGAGACGCTGCCGTTCCCGGAAAAACAATCCACTGGCCAGAGGGAACAGGACCTGCAGTTACAGGGGCCGCTGGATGGAATCAGCCGCAACCTGGCCATCACCGGACTCGGCAGCTGACCTGCACCTCAGGACAGTGAGCGGCACGTGCCGCTTTGGTCGGCCCATCTCCCAACCGATAGCATGGACGAGGCTGGCTGTGGTCCCCGTACGCCACAAGCTACGAAGCCTTAACTTTGAATAGGAGACACCCGTGTCAGATGCCCAGAAGATCACCCTCATCGTCGACGGCGAAGAGACCAAGGTGACTACCGGGACTACCGGCGCGGAACTCTTCTTTGAGCGCCGCGACGTCGTTGTTGCCCGTGTAAATGGCGAACTGAAAGACCTGGACCAGCCGCTCCCCGACGGAGCGGACATCGAAGGTGTCACCATCGATTCCCCGGACGGCCTCAATGTCCTCCGGCACTCGACTGCCCACGTCATGGCCCAGGCCGTGCAGCAGCTGCGCCCGGACGCCAAGCTGGGCATCGGCCCCTACATCACTGACGGCTTCTACTTCGACTTCGACGTCGCTGAGCCGTTCACCCCGGAAGACCTGAAGGCCCTGGAAAAGATGATGCTCAAGATCATCAACCAGAACCAGAAGTTCGTCCGCCGCGTGGTGTCCGAGGACGAGGCACGCGAAGCGATGAAGGACGAGCCCTACAAGCTCGAACTGCTGGGCAGGAAGAACGACGCCGCCGACGCCGGCGAAGGGGTCAACGTCGAGGTTGGTGCCGGAGACATCACCATCTACGACAATGTGGACCGCAAGAGCGGCGACACCGTCTGGTGCGACCTGTGCCGCGGCCCGCACCTGCCCAACACCAAGCTCATCTCCAATGCCTTCGCCCTGACCCGGTCCTCGGCCGCCTACTGGCTGGGCAACCAGAACAACCAGCAGCTGCAGCGCGTCTACGGCACTGCCTGGCCCACCAAGGACGCCCTCAAGGCCTACCAGGAGCGCATCGCCGAGGCCGAGCGCCGCGATCACCGCAAGCTGGGCGCCGAGCTGGACCTGTTCTCCTTCCCGGACGAGCTGGGGTCCGGCCTGCCGGTGTTCCACCCCAAGGGCGGCATCATCCGCAAGGCCATGGAGGACTACTCCCGCCAGCGCCACGTGGACGCCGGCTACGAGTTCGTCTACACCCCGCACATCACCAAGGGGCACCTCTACGAAGTCTCGGGCCACCTGGACTGGTACAAGGAGGGCATGTTCCCGGCGATGCACATCGACGCGGAACTGAACGAGGACGGCACCGTGCGCAAGCCCGGCCAGGACTACTACCTGAAGCCGATGAACTGCCCCATGCACAACCTGATCTTCCGCTCGCGGGGACGCTCCTACCGCGAACTGCCCCTGCGGCTGTTCGAATTCGGTTCGGTGTACCGGTACGAAAAGTCCGGCGTGGTGCACGGCCTGACCCGCGTGCGCGGCATGACCCAGGACGACGCCCACATCTACTGCACCCGCGAGCAGATGAAGGACGAGCTCACCACCACGCTGAACTTCGTGCTGGGCCTCCTCAAGGACTACGGCCTGGATGACTTCTACCTGGAGCTCTCGACCAAGAACGAAGACAAGTTCGTGGGCGACGACGCCACCTGGGAGGAAGCCACCCGGACCCTCGCCGAAGTGGCCGAAGCCTCCGGCCTGGAGCTCATTCCCGATCCGGGCGGAGCCGCGTTCTACGGTCCCAAGATCTCGGTCCAGGCAAAGGACGCCCTCGGCCGCACCTGGCAGATGTCCACCATCCAGCTGGACTTCAACCTGCCTGAGCGCTTCGAACTCGAATTCCAGGCCGCCGACGGCACCCGTCAGCGCCCGGTGATGATCCACCGCGCCCTGTTCGGTTCCGTGGAGCGGTTCATGGGTGTGCTGACCGAGCACTACGCCGGCGCCTTCCCGGCGTGGCTGGCACCCGTGCAGGTGGTGGGCATCCCGGTCGCCGAAGCTTTCAACGACTACATGTTCGACGTCGTCGGCCAACTCAAAGCGGCCGGCATCCGGGCCGAGGTGGACATCTCCTCGGACCGTTTCCCGAAGAAGATCCGCACCGCCAGCAAGGACAAGATCCCGTTCGTGCTGATCGCCGGCGGCGAGGACGCCGAGGCCGGAGCCGTGTCGTTCCGGTTCCGCGACGGCAGCCAGGACAACGGCGTGCCGGTGGCCGAGGCCGTCCAGAGGATTGTCGAAGCCGTCCGCAACCGGACCAGCTAGCGGAAGCGGAAAGGCAAACGACGTGCAGGAAACCACAGGCGCTGGCGGAGGATATCCGGGCGACGGCGAGGCGACCGATGATTTCGGCCTGGCCGGAGTTCCGGACGCTTTCCAGCGCCTGTGGACTCCGCACCGTATGGCCTACATCAAGGGCGGGCAGCATCAGTTCAAGAATGAGGAAGACTGCCCTTTCTGTGTGGCCCCTGCGCGCAGCGACGACGACTCCCTGATCGTTTACCGCGGCCGAACGGCGTACGTGGTGCTGAACCTGTTTCCCTACAACCCGGGCCACCTGCTGATCTGCCCGTACCGCCACGTGCCGGACTACACGGACCTGACAGTGGAGGAAACGGCGGAGTTCGCGGCCCTGACGCAGACGTCCATGCGGGTCCTGCGGAAAGTGGCCAATCCCGGCGGCTTCAACCTCGGGATGAACCAGGGCGTTGTCGGCGGCGCCGGAATTGCCGGCCACCTTCACCAGCACGTGGTTCCGCGCTGGGGCGGGGACGGAAACTTCTTCCCCATCATCGCCCAGACGAAAGCCATCACCCAGACGCTCGGCGAGGTCCGCCAGCAGGTCGCCGAGGCCTGGCCCGAGGACGAACGTGCTTAACCGGCATGCCCGGGGGTTCTTCACCGCACTGTTCTCCCCGCTTGCCCGCTGGCTCCTGAAAATCGGGGTCTCCCCGGATGCCATCACCATCGTGGGAACGGCCGGCGTGGTGGTGGGCGCCCTGGTGTTCTATCCTTTGGGCCAGCTGTGGTGGGGGACCCTTTTCATCACGGCCTTTATCTTCTCGGACGTCCTGGATGGCATCATGGCGCGCCTGCAGGAACGCGGCGGACGGTGGGGCAACTTCCTGGACTCCACCCTGGACAGGGTTGCCGACGGCGCCCTGTTTGCGGGCCTTGCCATCTGGTACTTCACCGGAGGCGCGGACCGCGCCATAGCCATCGCCGCCGTCGTGTGCCTGGTGCTTGGCATGGTGGTTTCCTACGCACGGGCCAAGGCCGAGGCCCTCGGGTTCCAGGCCAACGTGGGCATCGCCGAACGCGCCGAACGGCTGGTATCGGTGCTGGTGGTGACGGGCTTCACCGGGATCGGGCTCCCCAGCGTGGTTCTGCTGGCGACGCTGATCCTGCTCGCCGCCGCCAGCCTGGTCACCGTTGTCCAGCGGATCGCCACGGTGTACCGGCAATCGCTTGAAGAGCCGAACGGCACGGCCTCGCAGCAGCCTGCCTGAGCGGTCACGGCATGCTCCGGCGCCTGTCCGGCAGCGCCCATGGAGAGAGCGGGACTGCCGGGGTAACCCGAATTCAGCAGCGTCGCGGCGTGGGACTAGTATTAGGAGTACCTGGTCATTGGATCCGGTAATCCGGTGTGCGCGCGGCGTGACTTTTCCCGTCTGTGCCGACGCCTGCGCCGGGACCGAGAGACCGGATCTACGTAACATCTAGCTACCCATAGGGGTTTTTGTGTCTACACCTGATGTAAGCAGCGAAGCCGGCTCGTCCGCCAACAGCGTCACGGGCAGCAACCGCGTCAAGCGCGGCATGGCAGAGATGCTCAAGGGCGGCGTCA